>CAYZKI010000020.1:0-18334 GCA_964478745.1 uncultured Bacteriovoracaceae bacterium | reverse complement strand
GGCTTCGCTCCAGGCGATCCGCGACACGGTCGCGAGGTCCCCTTCCCCGAGCGCGGCCAGGAGATTCGTCGTGCGCTCGGTGGCTCGTTCGATCCGGCCCGACCAGAGAGGCGAGGACATCACCCGCTCGTGAGCGGCGCTGCTCGAGACCTCTTTGGCGGCGTTGCTGATCAGAACCACGAAGTGCGCGAGCTTCGGGACACGAGTGAGAACGGCCGCGGCGTCCTCGCCGGACCAGAGAACCCACGGCCCCTCGAACGAGCGGCACGAGCTGCCCGAGCCCCGGCGCGAGAGCGACGCGAGCGCGCGGCGCAGCTCAAGGTTCGAGCCGAAGGCGGCCGAGAACTTCCGGGAATCGCGGGCCATCGCGGCCACGCCGGCCAGGGTGAGCGCGGCGAAAGAGGAGGCGCTCGAGGCGATGCCCGAAGAAGGAGGGAAAGTGTTGCAGGAGCGGAAGACCCAGCCCACGGCCGGGGCGTTCCGGGCCTCGATCGAGAACCGGTCGAGGATGGCGGGCGCGGCCTTGCGGACCCGCTCGAGATGACGGATCGCGCGGGCGGCGCCGGCGTCGCCGAGCCTGGGCACCGTGGCGCCCGCGGGAGCATGAGCCGGAATACCGCCGTCCCAGCGGATCGCGCCGGCGCGCTCCGAGGCGCCGCCGTCGACGAGCTCCAGCTCGACCGTGGTGCAAAGCTCGTTCAGCGTCATCGAGAGGCTGGGGTTCGCCGGAAGGTTCTCGGTCGCGTCGGCCTTGCCCATGTACTTCACGAGCGCGATGTTCGAGGGAGCGCGCGCGACGATTCTCATTTTTCCCTGCATAAGACCCCGCTCTGGTGAGTGATGCCGTCGGCGATGAGCGACAGCCCGCGCGCCCCGGCGGCCGTCGCGACGTCCGCGCGATGGCTGGCCCTGGCCTGCGGATCCAGCACGACGACGACCGCGTCGGCCAGCATCGCGCCCGCGCCTTTGACGGCGAGCACTCCCGCGTAATCGGAGAGCGCTTCGCGGTCAGCCGTGGCGCGAGGATCCTCGAGGCCGGCCTGATGTAGGACCTGGGCGTACGAGGACATCGAGGAAGCGAAACGGATCAGGCTTCCTTCGTGGATCGCCTCGAGCGCGCCCTCGAGGATGTCCTCGAGCGCCTGAATCGGAATCTGCTCGGGCCTCAGCTCGCTCAGATGCGCATGGGTCGCGACCTTCCGCCCTACCTGGCTCGCGGCGCTGAAGACGAGGACCTTGCTCCAGTCCATCGACAGGAAGACATCCTCGCTGCGCCGGTCGCGCGGCTCGAAGACGCAGACGCCGCCCTGCCACTGCGCCACGAGATCGGCGCCGCTCGGGGGAATCTTCTGGTCGGAGTGAAGCTCGCGATAGAGGCCCCAGACCTCCGCCCAGTTCTGCGCGCGCCCGCCGAGATGCTGGAGAGCGAGATAGGTGAGCGCGAACTGCGCCGTCGAGGCCCCGAAGCCTCCCGCGCCTTCGTGCGGATCGCGGAACACGAGCTTCGGTATCGGGATGGTCCTGCGCCAGTAGAAAGACTTTACCCGGGCAGCTGTAGAGCATGTTTGGTGGTCACTCGCAGCGCCTCGAGGATCTCCTTCGCGCGGCTGAGCGAGATCTTCTTCTCGACCTCGAGGACCTCCGCGAGGCGGTCACGCACCTGCGCGACCTCGTGGACGTCGGCTCCGGCGGCGATGGCGAGGTTGGCCGCGTGAAGCTGCATGTGGCCCTTCACGATCCCGACGGTCGCGAGCGCGCGCAGGGCACCGAGATTCTGCACGAGCCCGACCGCCGCGCAGATGCGCGCGAGCTGGTCGGCATGGGTGACCTTGAGCATCTTGAGAGCGACTCGCGCGGTCGGATGAAGCTTGGTCACGCCGCCCACCGTGCCCACGGCCATCGGCACCTCGATCCGGCCGTGAAGGTCCGAGCCCTCCATCTTCCATTCGGTGATGGGCTGGTACTTGCCGGAGCGCGCGGCGTAGGCGTGGACGCCCGCCTCGACGGCCCGCCAGTCGTTGCCGGTGGCGATCAGGATCGGGTCGATGCCGTTGAGAACGCCCTTGTTGTGGGTCGTGGCGCGGTACGGATCGCACTTGGCGAACAGGCCCGCCTCCTCAATCCCGCGGCCGACCACCGGGTCGATGTTCCGGATGATCACTTCGGCGACGGCGAGCTTCGTGTCGACGAGGTTGGAAAGGATGCAGAGGCCGACTCGCTCGTGGGTCAGCGACTCGACGCGGGGCTTGAGCGCCTCGCAGACCTGGTTGATGAGATTCGCGCCCATCGCGTCGCAGGGATCGCAGAGGACGTGCAGGACGAGCATCGTCCCGCCGTCGCCGCGGGGAACCTCGCGGATCGCGATGTCGCGGATGCCGCCGCCGCGCGAGACCAGGCCGGGCACGCACGCGTTCGCCAGGCCGATGAGCATGTCGCGGTTCTCGTGAAGGATGCGGCGCGCGCGCGGCACGTCGCGGACCGACGGGAGCTGGACCTGCCCGATGATGAGCTGGCCCTTGGAATGCGTGCTGATGGCGCCTTCGCGGCGGACCCACTTCGCCGTGGCCGAGGCCGCGGCGATGATCGAGGTTTCCTCGACGGCCATCGGGATCAGCAGATCGCGGCCGTCGATGGTGAAGTTGGTGGCGACCCCGAGCGGGATCGGGAAGTAACCGACGACGTTCTCGATGAGATGTTCCGCGACTTCCGCCGGAAGGGCGCGCCGGCCCGAGAGGACGTCGATGTCCTCCTCGTCGAGCTCGCAGATCGTCTTCACGCGCGAGAGCCTCTCGGCGCGCGTCAGTCGATGAAAACCCTCTGTCAGCAGGCGGTCCCGTTCCGTGTTCATTCTCGTCAGCTTTCCTTTTGCTTCGCCAGGGACTCCGGATCGCGGCTGCCGGTGCAGAAGAGGGCCACTCTGAGCTCGAACTCCTGAAGTTCCATCCAGTTCACAAGAGCTTCGTGGCTTTCCAAGGCCTTTTCAAGCGCCGGCTTCGCGTAACCGACCTGCTTTGCTCCAAGACTGATCAGCTTGGCGGCATCGAGGCCGCTCCGCACTCCGCCAGAGCCCCAGATCTCCAGCCCCGGCGCGGAGGAGGCGACCTCGAGCACCGAGCGGACGGTCGGGATTCCCCAGTCGGCGAAGGTCCTGGCGGCCCGAGCGAGATGGCCGCTCGCGCGCGCGCCTTCGATCCGGCCCCAATGCGTGCCGCCGAGACCACTCACGTCGATCGCTCGAATGCCCGCCTGCGCGAGGCGCCGGGCGGTCGAGCCGCTGATTCCGCAGCCGGTTTCCTTGACTACGATCGGAAGCCCCAGCTCCTCATGAAGGCGCTCGAGCGCCTCGAGGCCTCCCTTGAAGGAGGGAGTCCCCTCGGGTTGGAGCGCTTCCTGAAGCGCGTTGAGGTGAACAGCCAGCGCCTGCGCGCCGACTTCCTCGAGGATCTCGCGGATAAGCGCGGGTTCGGCGCCGATGATCTGGCTGATTCCGAGATTGCCGAAGAGCGCGAGCTTCGGCGCGTCCCGCCGGATCTTCTTCCAGTCGTCGACCGAAGCGGTTCGCTTCTCGCCGGCGGCCCGCGACTCGAGATCGCGGCGGAGAGAGCCCAGCCCGAGGCCCCAACCGCGCGCTTCGCACGCGAGGGCCATCCGGTGGTTGAGACGGAACGCGTCGGCGTGACCGGCCGTCATGCCGGCGACGTAAAAGGGAGTCGCGACGGGATCGCCGAACCGGACCGAATGGATCCGGACTTCCGAGAAGTCGAGATCCGGCAGCGCCTCGTGCTTCAGCTCAATCGAATCATAGCCGCTCATTCCGGTCGCCTGATGCGCCGGATCCAAGGCGTGCTGAATGTGGTCGCGCTTTCGCGCTTCGAATTGCTGGATGTCCATGGGGCCCTGTAACCGTGTATCGGGTCGTATCATACGACCCGGGTTTCTGTAATACTACTAGGGTGTTCGGCGGCTCAACTCCCACCTATTCCCGGCTACTCGGCCGGTTCATGAAACGGCGGCTCAGGCCCTGGCTCCTGGCCGGGATCATGTTCCTGATCATCGCCCAGATCGTCGCCCTTTCGCCCTCGCCCCTGGAAGGCCCGCCGACCCCGGCGGGAACCGCGATCGACCCGGACCTCCTGGTCCCGGCCGCCGAGCGCGAGACGCCGCCGCTTGCCCAGGACGTGCCGCGAGACAAGGTTCCCGACTACAGCATCCAGGGCTTCAACTACGTGTCCGCGCAGGGAAATCAGAAGCTCTGGCGGCTGACGGCGAAGCAGGCCTTCCTCTACCATTCGCAGAACCTCGTTCACGCCAAGAACGTCGAGGCCCAGCTCTACGACTCGGCCGGAAAGATCACGACGGTCACGGGGCTCGAGGCGAAGTACTATATGGACCGCCGCGACCTCGAGATCTATGGCCAGGTCCGCTCGAAGTTCCCCGACGGCTTCCAGCTCGAGTCCGAGTACCTCCGGTATCGGCCCCAGCAGCGGCGCATCGACGTGCCGACCACCTACCCTGTCCATGGCTATGGGCTTGCCGAAGCCGGCCAGCCGGTCGAGTTCGACAGCCACGGTCTCGAGTACGAGATGGCTGCCGCCCGGATCCTCCTTCCCAAGGCGGTCTCCCTCAGGAATTCCGGCTCCAAGATCGAGTCCGACCGCTGCCTGATCCTCCGGGACAAGAGCCTCGCGCACTTCACGATGGCCACGCACAGGCCCGCGGAGGAGAACTTCGTCTACATCACGCAGGATACGCTGCTTTCACGCGGCCGGCGCGCCCAGCTGAACTACGGCTCGGGCGCCAGCAAGGCCGGGGTCCGCTACCTGATCCTGGAAGACGAGGTCCTGATCAAGGACACCGGCAAGAAGAGCTCCCTGCGGTACGCGACGGGCGGGCGCGCGGAATTCGATCGAAAGCGTGATTTGATCGTCCTGAGCCAGTATCCTCAGGTCTACCAGGATCAGGATACCGTCACGGGCGAAATCATCGTCGTTCACCGTGACAGCGATATCGTCGAGGTCGAGAAGAGCAATGCCTACAGCCAAGGAAACCAGCAGCAGCAGCAGTGGTAGCGGGAGCGCGAGCGGAAGCGGCGGGTCTTCGTCCTCCTCCTCCGTTCATGTTCTTCAGGCGACGCATCTCGCGAAAGCCTACAAAGGCCGGCGCGTCGTCAAGGACGTGAGCTTCGAGGTGAAAACGGGACAGGTGGTGGGGCTCCTGGGGCCGAACGGGGCCGGAAAGACCACGTCCTTCTATATGGTGGTGGGCCTGGTCACGGCCGATCACGGAAAAGTCACCCTCGACGGCAACGAGATCACGAACTGGCCGATGCATCAGCGGGCCCACAACGGACTTGCCTATCTTCCCCAGGAAGCTTCCGTTTTCCGTCGGATGACGGCGGAGGAAAACATCCTGGCCGTGCTCGAAACCTTGCCGATGGCCGAGACCGAGCGCCGCGAACAGCTCCATCGGCTGCTCGATGAGTTCAATTTGAACGCGATCGCCAAACAGAAGGCCTACACCCTGTCCGGGGGGGAGAGGCGCCGCGTAGAAGTGGCGCGAGCCCTCGCATTGAATCCGGTATTCTTATTGCTAGACGAACCCTTTGCCGGAATTGATCCGATTGCGGTGTCCGACATTCAAAGAATGATCCAAGTGTTGAGGAAGCGGGGCATTGGGATCCTCATTACTGATCATAACGTGCGGGAAACACTAGCAATTTGTGACTTGGGATATTTGTTGAGTGATGGTAGAATTTTGGAAAAGGGCACCCCTGAAGAGATCGCTAACAGCCGCACGGCTCGCGAGACTTACCTGGGGGAGGACTTTCAGTTCTAGCCCACCTTAGCTCCTAAGAACGGAACCTCTCGAAATGGCCTTAGAGCTCAAACAGTCTCTCCGCCTCAGTCAGCAGCTGGTGATGACGCCCCAGCTGCAGCAAGCCATCAAGCTCCTCCAGCTCAATCGCATGGAGCTCGCCGAAGTGGTGAACCAGGAGATGATGGAAAACCCCATCCTCGAGGAGCTTACCGAGACCCCCGAGGGCGAAAATGCCCTGCCCGAGGAGTCCGCAGGCGACTCGCCTGAGAATCCCGAAGTCGCTCAGGCTCGCGATGAAGACGCCTTCCTGAAACCAAAAACCCAAGAAGAACAAATCGTTGCAGGCAAGGACGACTTCAATTGGGACTCCTATATCGAGGAATTCAACTCGTCCTCGAGCTCCGCTCCTTCGATGCGCGAGGTCAACGACGAGCTTCCGAGCTTTGAGAACGTCCTGACGAAGACGACGACGCTCGAGGATCACCTGACCTGGCAGCTCTCCATGATCACGCTCACTGACGCCGAGCGTAAACTCGGGGAGCTGATTATCGGGAATCTGTCCGATGACGGGTACCTCAAGGCATCGCTCGAGGACCTGGCTCGCGAGAGCAACATGGAATTCGAGGATGCCGAGGAAGTCCTCAAGATCGTGCAGAACTTCGATCCCGTGGGCGTCGCTTCGCGCAATCTGCAAGAGTGCCTGGCCATCCAGGCGCGCTTCATGAACCCTCGCCAGCCCCTGGTCGAGCAGATCATCGAGAAGCACCTCGGGGATCTCGAGCGCAAGAATTACCAGGCCATCGCGAAGGCCCTGGGAATCGGCCTCGACAAGGTGATCGAGGCGACGAAGCTCATCCTGGAGTTCGAGCCGAAGCCGGGCCGCTCATTCCATACGAGCGACACGCAGTACATCACGCCGGACATCTACGTTTACAAGCTCGCCGACGAGTTCGTCATCGTGCTGAACGAGGACGGGATGCCGAAGCTCCGCATCTCGCCCTATTACAAGAACATCCTGGCGAACGCGCAGAAGGATCAGAACAAGGTCACCAAGGAGTACGTGCAGGACAAGCTGCGCTCCGCGGTTTGGCTCATCCGTTCGATCCACAACCGGCAGAAGACGATCTACAAGGTCACCGACGCGATCGTGAAGCGCCAGCGCGAGTTCTTCGAGAAGGGCGTCCAGTTCCTCAAGCCCATGATCCTGAAGGATGTCGCCAGCGACATCGGGATGCATGAATCGACGATCTCCCGCGTCACGACGAACAAGTTCGTCCACACGCCGGTCGGCATTTTCGAGCTGAAGTATTTCTTCAACTCGAGCATCAATGCCGCCGATGGAAGTGATGCACTCGCAAGCGAGGCGGTCAAAGAGAAGATCCGCCAGATGATCACGAAAGAGGACGCCAAGAACCCTCTCTCGGACCAGAAAATCGTCGAGTTGCTTCGCGTAGAGAACATCGATATTGCACGCCGTACCGTAGCGAAGTACCGCGACATGCTCGGAATCCTTTCTTCGGGCAAGCGCAAGAAGATCATCTGATCTTCACGGAAACTTGAATCCGCAGTTCATCCGAGTTTGATTGAAGGAGCCCACTATGCAGATCGACATGAGCTTTCGCCACATGGACAACAGCGACGCGATCAAGGAATACACGCGCCAGAAGTGCGAGACCTTGAAGCGCTACTTCCAGGGCAACGTCCATGTCGTGTGGAACTTCAGCGCCGAGAAGCAGCAGCGCATCGCTCATTGCCATCTCACGGGCAACAACATGGATTTCTTCGGCGAAGCCAATACCGAAGACCTGCACGCATCGATCGACCTCGTGATCGACAAGATCGAAGTCCAGATCCGCCGCCACAAGGAGATCGTGAAGGATCATCTCCATCGCGGCGCCCATCGCACGGCGTCCGGCGAGTGAAGAGTCACTCGTCGTCTTCGTCGAGGGCCCGGGAGATGTCGGAGAAGTGCTTGATCAGCTCCTGGTAGCGTTCGTCGCGGGCCTGCATTCCGGCGTGGTCGCGGATAAACCATTGTTCCTGGGCCGCGGGAGAGCGGTAGCCTTCGTCGCTCAGCGGAATCCGGTAGGTCGGGACTTCGACGCCGAGGGCCCTGTGCTTGGGGTCGAACCTGTTGGCGTCGAGCTCGGCGCCGTATGCGCGCTCCTGCGCCCCTATGAACGCCGCTGCCAGTGCTAATGTGAGTTTCAGAGAATTTTTCAGAAAGCCCCGCCCTATCCCTACTGTTACCTAGAGCAACGAAGGTGCCACGCCAGCGCTTTGCCTTCTCTTCGATATTCGCGCGGGCATCGATCGCTCCCCCTGTGTCAGGACCAAGCCTTGAGCGGCTGTCAAAAACTTCGACACCGCCCGCCCCCGTGATGGCGAAATGCGCCCGTGAAAATTGGGCCGAAAATGGCCTGTTTTCAGGGCCCAGGCGTTGCACTGAGCGCGCGCGTGGAACGTTTCGCGCCCTATCCAGCCGTCCTCTGCGCTTTCTTCGCGCTTCTCGCGGCTCCAGCCCAGGCTGGCGCCTCCTCCGAGATCTGCGCGCGCCCCCTGGAGGGGATCTGCCATTCGGAGGAAATGGTCGGGCTGCGCGCCATCGCCGAAAAAAACATCGAGGAGGCGCGGTTGAGCGCCGCCCGCGCCGCCGATGAGACAGCTCGCTCCCCGCGCCCCTTCTCGCATTCGAGCTGGCCCGCGTACGTAGCGGCGCTCGACGCCTGGATCCTGAGCAAGTTCGGGCTCACCCAAGGCGAGCTTTCGGCGATGGCCTCCGACGCGAGGACCCGGATGGCGGCGAGGATCCTTCTCCAGGGATCGATTCCCGAAGCAACCCGATCAAGAATGGTCGCGGCCCTCGAGGAGTTCAGCCTGGTCAGCGCCTCAGAGTTCATCACGATCGACCGCACCAATCGGGGTCGCTTCTCCATGCACTGCGAGAATGATGGGATGGAACGCAACGGCTTCTTCTTCCCCTCGCAGAAGGTCTTCGTCATCTGTCCGGGCTGGTTGATCAGCGCCTTGACCGCGGCGGGCGATCGCGCGGAGATGGCGCGCGCGCTCCAGTTCGTGATCGCGCATGAGCTCGCGCACAGGCTGGCGCACCCTGATTTCTCGGACGCGAACCTGGCTCTCGTTTCGTGCCTGAAGCGGCGGGATCTGCGCGAGATCTTCCCGCTGGCCGGCGAACGGTCGACTCGCGCTAAGGTCTCCAGGGCCTCGTCGCGGGCAGTGCTGGGCGTGCCCGAGCATTCCGCGAAGTTCGTGGAGATCATTTCGGACCTGTGGGCGATCGAGGTCATGGCGGAGGGCTTCGTCGCCACGGGAGCCTCGCCCCCGGAGGTGGCCCAGTCCCTGAAGCGTGCCTTCTCGCCCATGTGCGTGGGTCCCGCCTTGATCGGGCAGGACGACGACGACCCCGTGCACCCTCCCCTTCGCTATCGCCTGGGAACGACGGTCGGGAGGCACCCCAGAATCCGGGCTTTACTCGGCTGCGAGCTTCAGGCACCCCAGCCCAAGACGCAGGCTGCCTGTACGATCTAACGTAGTTGACTTATTTTGTCGGAGATTATAAGAACTAGGCCGTTATGAGTGGTGAACGTTGGCGCGGAATTAGACAAATCGCTGAAATCTCAGCGCTTCTATGGGCAGGGTTGCTCATTGGCTCGGTCTTGTCCGCGTTCCTGTCCGAAGCGGAAGCCGCTCCGATCACCCCCCGCCTCTCCGTGGCAGGCGTTCAGTACGCCCGCGAGGAAGGGCCCGCCTCCCGGGTCGACCTGTCGGTCCGCTGGAAGTCGGAAGACCCCCTGCACGATCTTCGCTTCATCGGCTTCTTCGAGACAGGCTCCCTGGGCGAATACAGCATCGACCTCGACCCCGTCGTGATCCGCCCCTCCTTCGGCGAGAACGGAGGGCGCTTCTGGGTCGGGCGCGACCATCCCGCGATCGCCTTCCTGCCCGAGAGCTCGATCGATCGTACGAGCGCGCTCGGAGCGAACTGGATCCAGAACCAGCATGACGCCCTCAACGCGCGCGTTTCGGGCTGGGTCGGCACCGGCATCCACTACCCGATCAGCTCCACCGGGCTGACGCTTTCCGTCGCCTACTCCCCGATCTTCCTTCCTTCGATGACTCCGTCCCTTCGCCTGTCTGAAAGCGAGAACGCGTCGGGCTCGCGCTTCACCCGCCTGCCGCCGTCGCAGTACCAGGTCTCTCCTGGCGTGCTGCTGCCGCTGCGCTACCGCCTGGAAACCGGCGACCTGCGCGAGATCGTCCTGCAGAACCAGGGCTTCGCGGGGCTCGGCTACGAGAACGAGGACCTCCGCGCGAGCCTCATCGCCTGGAGCGCCCCTTCCGCCAGCCCCGACGTAGCGGCCTCGGGCTTCATCAGGATCCAGAACGAATCAGACGCTTCGGTCTTCGCGACGGCGAGACCGAGCTTTCCCCGCCAGAATTTCGCCGGCGCCACGCTCGCGCTTTCGCGCGTGTTGTTCCATCCGGAGGTTCAGGCGTTCTTCGAGACGCACAACGCCCAATGGACCCTGTCGGGGCGCATCACCCCGGTCAGCCAGGGCAGCGCGCGCGTCCATGCGGGGCTGCTGGGCCGCATTCCGCGCTTCGAGAAGGCTTCGAGCTCGACGGGCATCTCGTCCCCCGACTACGCTTCGCTGCTGGGCTGGATCTCGGGCGAGTCTCGCATCCACGGCCCTCTCTCGGGCGAGCTCAGGCTCGAGCAGCACTGGCAGTCGGGGAATCGCGGCTTCTGGCTGCGGCCCGCGCTGACCTATTCGCCGCGCGAGAGCTATTCTTTCTTCGCGGCCGCGAATATGATTGCAGGAGAAGATCGCAGTTATTTCGGCGCGTGGCGATCGCTTGATTCCTTTTCCGTGGGAGCCCGGGCCGTATGGTGAAGCGAACCCTCTTACTTTGCGCAGGTCTGATGGCAGGCGCGAGCGCGTGTTCGCTCTCCGGCGTCTGGGGCGAGGATCCTCCCGCTCCCGAGTTCGTCATCGCTCCCTCGGGCAAGTCCTGCTCCTCGCCGTCGTTGATCGCCACAGGCAGCGACAGCGAGTCGCTCGATGCGCTGAAGTGCTGGGAAGGCGAGCTCGGAAGGCTCTGGACCGACGTCCAGGGGCGCAAGCGCGATCACCTGAGCGAGAAGGAGATCACGGCGCTCGTCCACCGCCAGATCGTCCGTTTCGACGGCGACCCGAAGGAAAGCCTACGCATCCTGTTCTCCGCCAAGAAGGTGCTCGGCATCGACGGCGACGTATCCCGCGCGAAGCTCGAGTCGTGGCTCGAATGGCTCAGGTCTAACCGCGCCAGGATCCGCTCCGTGTACGCGAAGACCAGCGGCTACGCGAATTCGACAGCGTACCTCTCCTACCTGGACGTCCGCAACGCGGCCGAGCTCGGCTCTTCCTTCCTGCGCAAAGCGGGATGGAACCTCCGCTCGAACGAGCTCGCGGCATCGATGGACGCCCTCGTTCCGCCCCGATCCGAGTATCTCCGCCAGTCGATGACGGAGCTCGGGCGCGTGCTGATCAACACGGCCGAGGCTTTCTGCCCGAACCTCAGCGGTGGCGGCGACGTCTGGGAGTCCGTGAAGCTCGCCGAGTGCTCCGAGGCGCTGGTCCAGCACTTCGAGGCCGGCGCTCCCTGGTTCGAGTACACGCTCAACCCGTACGCCGAGCATCGCATGCAGGAAGTGGAGCGCTCCCTCGAGTTCCTCCTTCCCAAGGTCCGCGGCTGGTTCTCCGATCCGCGGCTCAAGCCCGTGCAGACGAAGCTCTGGATCCGCTTCGCGCAGCAGCTCGGCATCCGCGTGGACGAGCGCTCGCTCGAGAACCTCGACTGGATCCGCACCTTCAGCAAGAAGTCCAATCGCTATTCGATCGACCCGACGACTCTCATCACCGCGTTCGAGATCGTCTTCGACTGGCAGAAGGCGGTGTTCCAGGGGCTTCAGTGGTTCAACAACTGCGACTTCCGCCTGAAGAAGGCCTGGACCGGGTGCGTGCTCCAGCTGACCCCTGAGCACGAGCAGCGTTCCACAGTCCTGAACACCGCGTCGCGCCTGCGCAACCCTCACTACAGCGACCGCGCGATCCCCTTCAACCGCCAGAACTTCAGCCAGCTCATGCTCTTCGACGCCATGTCGAGGAGGATCATGGCCGGATTCGACGAGGACGGCGACAAGGTCATCACCATCCGCAGCCTGGGATCCCGCGACGAGCTCCTCGACCTCCTCGCCTCCGCGTTCAAGGTCCAGAAGAACACCGTCTTCGTCGAGGAGCTGCGCTCGCGGCTCGAGGGCATCCCGAACGAAGCGAACCAGGACGACTGGGTGCTTCGTCGATTCGATCCGCAGGGCATCGCGAAGCTCGTGACCTTGATGGGCGAGGTGCTTTACCGCCGCGACCGCAAGGATCTCTTCTTCTTCGATTCGATCCTCGACAATCTCGGCAACTTCTTCCCGAAGAACGCCACCCACCTGGACCAGTACGCGCTGACCGGCGTGCTCTCGACGATCGACTCGCTCGGCACCTACCGCGACGTCATGACGAGCATGGACAGCCGCCTCGAGACTCCGATCGTGGTGATGACCACCCGGACGGGCGAGCCCATCGTCAAGCGCGGGAACGTGGTGAAGAGCCTGTCCCCGATCCTGAAGGAGCTCTTCCCCCGCCTGCACCGGAGCTGCTACGACTTCGGCTTCGAGCGCTCGTGCGGCACGGTGTTCATGAACCTGATCCCCGGCGAGAAGGACGACGATCTCCTCTATGCCTCCGACCTCGACATCGTCCCCATCGCGGGCATTTTCATGGAGAACATGCTGGATCGCTGCGACACCAACGGCGACCAGAGGCTCGCCGAGAAGTACTTCGACGGAAGCGACGAGCTCGACTGCGGCTTCACGCATCTCAAGGACATGGTCGTGCGCCTGATGGAGGCCCGGATCATCCCGGACGACGCCAGCACCCGGCGCGTCCTCGGGTTCGTGAACTCGTTCTTCCTCACGCGCCCGCTCGGGAAGATCAGCCTGGCGCGCGGAACGCGCAAGGGCGTCGGCTGGCGCTATCTGCCGTCGATGCTCCACAAGGACAAGGCGACGATGGGATCCGTCATGGCGCTCGCCGCCGAGGTCATCGATCCCGACCGCGTCGAGCAGCTCGAGAAGTCGGGCCTCGGCCGGAAGAAGAAGAAGAAGGACCGCGACCGCCCGAACTCCGAGGGCGTCGGCGAGCTCGAGCTCGTCGAGTCGCTCGAGGCGGATCTCGACGAACCCATCGCCGCGATCCCCGAAACTCTCAGCGAGTGATCTCGTAGCCCCAGACGTGACCGTCGTCGGTCGCGACCGCGAGGCGCCACTTCTCCGTGCCGATCCTCGCCGCGGCGATCAGGTAGACGTTCGCTTCAGGCTCGAAGGCCACGTTCCAGCGGACTTTGCCGTCCGGGCCGACCCCCAGGATATGGTGATGCTTGGCGCGCGCGCCGGTACCCGCGCCGGCGCGGGCGAAGACATCCTCGAAACCCACGACGGCAGTCTCCTCCTCTCCCGAGCCGGTGATCGCGAGAGTCGACACGAGGTCCGCCTGCCTCTTCTCGGAGAGCAGCCATTGCTCCTCGAGGCCGGGAAGCGAAAGCCTGCTCAGGAACTGGCCCGATGCGGTGTTTCCCCAGATCCAGAGCGCGTCTCCCGAGGGGGAGAACGCGATCTGATCGGCTCTCCCGGAAGGTTTCCGCGATGCGAGAACCTCGCCTTCGGCGCTCAGAAGCACGAGCTCCCGGGCGCTTGTCAGCACGGCGGTCCGCGGCGCCGCGCCGGACGCGACGGCGACGGCGAGAACCTCGCCCTTGACCTTCTTCCTCCAGGCGGCCTTGAACTCGGGAGGCGCGGCGCGAACCACGCTGCCCGCGGTGAGGCCGAACGCGACGTTCCGCAGGTCGCTGGACACCGCGAATGCCAGGATGTCGTTCGTGATCGGGAACTCGCTCTTTGGCGAGCCATCCTTCGCGTAAACGCGGAAGGCGACGCCGGGCTCGGCGTCATCGTCGTGGTAGCAGGCCACGTCGCCTTTCTCCATGACATGCGGCTCGCACATCGCGGGCACCTGCCAAAGCTCGCGGCCCTTCTCGTTCCACGCCGCGAGCTCGTCGTCATAGTTCGCGGCGACGGCGATCCTGCCGTCGGCGGAGATGCCCTGCGCCTTGACGGGCGCGGGCAACAGCTTCTTCCAAAGGAGCTTCCCGGACCCGGTCGACCAGGCGCTCACCGTTGGGCGCGTCGCCCCGCCCGGAACGAGCTCCCGGTTCGGGGAAGTGGCGACGAGCGCCGTCGACCCGTCGAGGGACAGGCTGAGGTCGCCGATCAGCCCCGGCATCGGCTTGCGCCAGAGCGGCTCGATGCGCGCGGGACGGGGATCCATGGGAAGGCCGAGAGGATGCAGGATCGTCGACTCGACCCGCGCCTCGGCTGAAGCAGCGGATCCGGGGGCCGGCGCGACGGGTGCGCCGGAACAGCGAATGAGCGAGATCGCGGCGATCAGAACACTTCCAATTGAAAAGTACGCGCCCTTATTCATACACTCGACTCAAGTGATCCCAGTATGCGCCTTCTGATCCTCTCGAGAAACAAAAAGCTCCACAGCATCCGCCGGCTCCTTCACGAGGCCCGGAAGGCCCGCATCCACGCCGACGTCGTGGACCCGCTCGATTGTCAGCTCATCCTGCAGGGAAAATCCAGCGCGGTCATGCTGGCCGGCGCCCCCCTTCCTCATTACGACGCCGTCCTACCCAGGATCGGAGCGTCGATCACGGACTACGGGCTGGCGGTCGTCCGCCACTTCGAGGCGCTGGGAACACGAACGGTCAACTCGTCGAGCGCGATCGGCGAATCGCGGAACAAGATGCGGGCGCTCCAGATCCTGACTCAGGCCGGGCTCCAGGTGCCGGTCACCGCGCTCACGCGCACGCAGCGGAACCTCAGGACGATCGTCGAATCGTCGGGCGGCTTACCCGTCGTCCTCAAGCTTCTCAAGGGCACCCAGGGCGTGGGCGTGATGCTGATCCACACGCCGATCTCCCTCGGCACCGTGCTCGAGACCTTCCGCGACCTGGGCCAGGACGTGCTCATCCAGCAGTTCATCGCCGAAGGCGCGGGGCGCGACTATCGCGCGCTGGTGGTCGGGAACAAGGTCGTGGCCGCGATGATGCGCCGGGCGCCCGAGGGGGAGTTCCGCTCCAACATCCATCGCGGCGGCGAGGGCACTCTCGTGAAGCTTCCCCCCGCGTTCGAGCGCGCGGCCGTGAAGGCCTGCAAGGTCCTGGGCCTCGAGGTCGCGGGCGTGGACCTCATGGAGAGCACCGAGGGCCCCGTCATCCTCGAGGTCAACAGCTCGCCCGGCTTCGAAGGCATCGAAAAGGCGACGGGCCTCAACATCGCGCGGTCGATCATCCTGCAGATCAAGAATCGCAGGACGACGAAGCCCGCCGCGAAGCGATGAGCCTCTCCATACTGATGCCGGCGCTCAGGCCGCTGATTTCTTCGGCTTGAGCTTCGAGTAACGCGCGCGCGCGCGGCGCTTGATCGCGGTCGGCACCTTGCGCTGGTAGTCCTGGATGGTGAGACAGCCGTAGATCTTCTTCACGAGCATCGTGTTCACCTGGCTCGCGAGCTCCTCGACGATGGGCTCCTCGAGGGACTTCGGAACGACGATGTTCATCTTGCGGAGATAGCTCAGGTAGTCCTGGATCACTTTGCCGATGAACGCGCGGCGATCGGTGTCCGCTTCCTGGAAGTTGTAAAGGTGCTGCTCGAAGATCGTGTACAGGGGATCGATCTGATTCGACTTCGCCGATGTATTCATTTCTATTTTATGAGGGTAGAATTGTAGGGACCCGCCAACCTCTATCTGTTTTTTCGGAAATCCGGGAGCTTAGCTTGAGCCCTCAAATATGACGAAGACCAAGGCTGCAGCGCTGTCAAAGACGAAGGAATTCCAGAAGTTTAGACAGTGGCTCGAGTCCGCCAAGCGGGTACTGATCTCCACCCATCAGCTTCCTGACGGCGACGGCCTTGGCGCCGAAGCGGCTCTCTATCACTATCTGAAGCGGTCGCGGAAAGCCTGCCGCGTGTACAACCCGGATCCTCTTCCGAAGCGGTATCGGTTTCTTGACCCCAAGGGAAACATCCTCCTCGGGCCGAGCGAAGTCGAGCTCTGGGACACCTGCGACCTCTGGGTGATCGTCGATACGAACGACCCGCGGCGCCTCGGCAAGCTCTGGCAGGAGCTCTCCCTCCGATCGAAGAAGATCGTCTTCCTCGATCATCACCCCGAGATCCAGGGCGCAAACGCCTTCACCTATCCTCCGCACGCGATGATGGTCCAGGACATCGAGGCGAGCTCCATCGGTGAGATGCTGTATCACCTCTTCTCCGAGCTGAACCTCACCAAGATCAACAAGGACGTCGCGCTGGGCCTTTACGTCTCGGTGATGACCGACACCAACAGCTTCCGCTACGCCCGCACGACGCGTCTCGCGCACGAAATCGCGGGAGAGATGATCGACCTCGAGGTGAATCCCGAGGAAGTCTACCAGGCCATCTACTCGTCGAAGGACCTCTCGCATCTGCAGCTCCTGGGTTACGTGCTCCAGCACGTGAAGGTGACCCTCGGCGGAAAGATCGCCTGGGTCGAGATGGGAATGGACCTCCGCAAGAAGCATCCCGCCTCGGCGGACGACACCCAGTCCTTCCTGAACCCGCTGCTGCTCCTCAAGGATGCCGACGTCGTGTGCCTGTTCCGCGAGGAGGACGACAATTCCGTCCGCGTCTCGATCAAGTCGAAGGGACGCATCCCGATCAACCGGGTCGCGATGGAGCTCGGAGGCGGGGGCCACGAGTTCGCGGCGGGAGCGGCGATCGCCGCTCCGCTCGACAAGACGGTCGACGCGGTCATCAAGCGCCTCGAGAGCGTGGTCGAGAACTTCGAGAAGTTCGGCAAGTAGCCGGCCCGCGGCCGTTAGTTGATCGGCCTTCCGATGCCGTCGTACTTCGGCTTGCTTCCACTGGAGCCCGACGAGGATGGACGCGCTCCAGGAGACGACGAGGGTGCGGATTGACGCGACGGCTGAATCTGGGTCGCCTCTCTCATCTGCTGCAGGGAATTCATCTGTCTCGGGGAGAGTTTCCGCAGGGCTTCGAGCTGACGGGCGGCGGCGGTGTCCAGCTCCCCGCTCGCGAGCGCGCGGCTCGGGGCATTGACGCCGTTGGAGAAGAGAGGCTTCTGCAGATCCACCCAACGCCGGTTCTCGGGATCGACATGGATGTACTTCCGCTGGAAGAAGAGCTCCGAAAGCATCTCACCGACGTCCGAGTGCGCGGTCGAGGTCAGGGCACCGGACACGCCGGTGGGAAGCTTGTCGAGCGTCGCGGGGACGAAGGTGTACGTGACCCCGCGGGATGTGGCGGTGGCCGGGGGCAGCCCGTTCGGGCCGACCGGCCCCGCGAGCGAAGAGAACTCCTGGCTGCCGAGCTTGAAGCGGTAGCTGCTCGAGGCTTCGGCCGTGCCGAGCTTGCGAGGGTCGTCGGTCTGCATGGTCAGGACGATCTGCTGGATCGGGGTCGGCGTCTCGAGATACTCCGCGGGCGTGAAGCCATTGGCCTCGATGTAGCTGATCCGGGGATCCCAATGCGCTTTCACCTTGCCGTCGAAGAGCTCGAGCTCGAGCGCGAACTCGGAGTCGATGACCTCGGCCGAGGCGGCGAAGGTCGCCGCTTTGCGCAGGCTCTTGAAAACGCCGGGATGCACGCGGCCCGTTCCCTTCTTGAGGAAACGGAAGCCCTGCTGGTTCGCCTGCAGGGGGCCCGTGTTGAACTCGACTCCGGGCCCGGTCAGGGTGAATCCCGGCGACTCGAGCATGAGCTGGTAGATCTTGGTCCCTTCACCGGAAAGCTGCCCGACCAGGGTGGCCGGCGCCGGGCCGCGGGCCACCTTGAGCTCGGAGATCCGGAACTGCCGGAGCTCGACCGTGAAAAGGGAGGCGATGGCGAGGCCCTTCGAGAGCTGGGGCGCGGGATCGCCGGCCGCCGGCGGCGCGTTCTCCGGCGCGGCCTGCGCGCCCGGGGCCGCGGCGGCCGCCGCCGCGCGTACGGACGCGGCCGAGTCGAGCTTCACGACGAGCGATTGCGAGGCGAGATCCGTGACGATCAGGCGGCGCTTCAACAGGAGATTCCAGGGCTCCTCGGTCGAGAAGCGCAGATCGGAAAACGAGACCTCGGCGCTGCCCGTCTTGAGCTGGAGTGTGTCCACTCGCACGCCGGTGACAAGCGAGCCGGAAACGCCGAGCATGCTCACTCCCTTGTCCTCGAGAACGTGGGCGATCGTCAGCAGAGGAAGCGGCGTGAAGAGCCACACTCCCGCCCAGATGGCGCCGAGGACCAGGGATATGACGATCCGTCGAATCACGAAGGCTCTCCCCCGTCTTCATATCGGTATTGACACTACGC
>CAYZKI010000019.1:15082-18621 GCA_964478745.1 uncultured Bacteriovoracaceae bacterium | reverse complement strand
GGATGACCGCGAAAGAGCTTTCGCTGCCCGGAGCGGCCGCCCGGGACTTCTCGGTCATCGTCTTTTCCATCACGGCGCGGAGGTCCTGGATCTGGTGCCCGTGGATGGTGTCCCGGCCGATGCAGATCTTGAAGCCGTTGTAGTCGGCCGGATTGTGCGAGCCGGTGATCATGATCCCGCCGTCGAGATCCTGGTTGAAGATGCTGAAGTAGGTCAGTGGCGTCGGGCAGGTGCCCAGGCGGACGACGTCGAGGCCCTCCGCGCGAAGACCGCGCGACAGGGCCGACGCATAGCTTTCGCTCGTCAGGCGGCAGTCCTGACCGACGGCGACCGTGAGATTCCGCCGTCCAGCGACCGGCTTGCGGTCGGAGATCATGCGCGCGTACGCGCGCCCGAGC
The DNA here is from genome assembly GCA_964478745.1 of uncultured Bacteriovoracaceae bacterium. GTDB lineage: Bacteria > Bdellovibrionota > UBA1018 > UBA1018 > UBA1018 > CAYZKI01. The sequence goes on along the minus strand of CAYZKI010000019.1, from coordinate 18,223 downwards.
AGCTCGGCGAACTCGGGGAAGATATCCCGTCCCGCGATTCCGCGGACGTCGTACTCGCGGAAGATGGACGGACGGATTTCAATGGAGCCGGAAGAATTCGGAGTCATGAGGACCTCTGGGTTGTGAGCCGCACGGCCAGCCGGATAGCCGATTCCATGCTGGAGGGATTGGCGACGCCCTTCCCTGCGATATCGAAGCCAACGCCGTGATCGACCGACGTGCGGACGATCGGGAGGCCCAAAGTTACATTCACGGTCCGATGGAAATCAAGGAGCTTGACCGGGATCAGCCCCTGGTCGTGATACATGCAAATTACCGCGTCAAAACGGCGGTTTTTCGGCGTTTCAACGTGCTTCGCGAACAGGGTGTCGGCGGGAAGCGGGCCCTCGAGCGTCGCCGCGGAGGCGTAGCGCCGGCGAAGCGCGTCGATCTCGGGCGCGATCACGTCGATCTCCTCGCGCCCGAAAAGGCCGTTCTCGCCGGCGTGAGGGTTGAGCGCCGCGATACCGATCCGCGGCTTGCGGATGCCCCACCAGGAGCGAAGGCCCGCGACGGTCTGGTCGACGGCGCGCCGGAGCTCGCCCGCGGTCACCGCCGCCGCGACCCGGTTCAGGCCCACGTGAATCGTGACGAGCGAGACCCGGAGCTTGTCGTTCGCGAGCATCATCGTCACCTCCCGCGTGCCGCAGAGGGCGGCCAGGAAGTCGGTGTGGCCCGAGTACTTGAAGCCGCCCTGCTGAAGGCGCTCTTTGCTGATCGGGCCCGTGACCAGGGCGCGCGCGGTCTTCCTCAGAACCATCTGCGTGGCGACCTGGATCGACCATCCCGCCTGGTAACCGGGAGCTCCCTCCGGCGCGCGGACGAGCCAGACCGCGGGACCTTTCCTGCTCTTCGGCCGCGACGCGAACTCGTCGATCGAGGTCTCGATCACCGGAGCCCTGAGCTTCCTGAAAGGCTCCGCGGCGCCCACGCACAGGATGGGTGGCGCTTTCGCGCCGAGGCGCCGGATGGCCTTCCAGGTCACTTCGGGGCCGATGCCGCCCGGGTCTCCGGGCGTGAGAACGAGCGGAAGCGGGTTCTTCACTGGACGGCGGCCGCGGCGGCGGAAACGGCGGGCTCACCGGCCTTGTGGATGAAGGCGCGCTGCCTCTGGCGCTCGAGCCAGAGGGAGATCTGATGCTGATACTCGCCGGCCGCGAGCTGCGCGCGGATCTCTTCCTTGGCGCGGAGGAACCGCTCGGATTCGCCGGTCTTCACCTCGACGAGCTTCACGACGAAGAAGGCGCCCTGCGCGGGACCACCGAAGATCGGGCTCACCTCGCCCGGGTTCAGCTTCTTGACCTGCTCGCGGATCGTGGCGTTGAGCTGGTCGTCGGACATCGTGATCTCTTCCGTCGACTCGCCCTTCTTCAGATTCGCCTGCGCGGTCTGCGCCGCCTCGCGCGCCGCCGCCGGCGAGGCGTGATCGCGGATCGGGACGGAAATGAGCTGGAGGCGATAGGAGCGCGAACCGCCCGATCCTTCCTTCGCGTCCTTTCCGTAGCGGTTGTAGAAATGGTTCCTGACGTCGTCGTCGGAGATGGAAACCTTCGTGCGGATATCGCGGTCGATCAGGTTGCGCTTGCTGGCGCTCACGCGGATGAGCTCGAAGTAATCGTCGAACGCGTAACCCTGCTCTTTGAGAGCCGCGCGAAGCGACTGGCGATCGATGCGGTTGTTCGCCTGGATCGAGTTGATCTCCTGCTCGACCTCGGCATCGGTCACCGGAAACGCCTGGAGGATCAGCTGGTCATTGATCAGGAACTCGACGATCTCGGCGTCCGGGGCGTTCGGGCCCTTCGATGCGAGCGCGGTGCCGGCGAAAAGAGGATCGAGCTGGGCACGCAGGCCGAAGGTTCTCCTGAAGCTCCTGACATCCGAAAGCAGCACGAGGGACGCGTTGACCGAGGCCTCGAGGCGGTCGATCAGGGCGGGAGCGGCTCCGGCCGGTGACGCGGCAAGCAGGAACAGGAAAACGGAACCCAGAAGCGAGGCGGAAAGGCGTCGGCTCATACCTTTGCTTCTCCCATAGGGCGGGCGATGATGTCTACTGCTGCAGCGCCGTGAGCGCCTGAGGATTGCGCTGGACGAGGGCCGCGGCGACCCACTCGTCGACCTGACGAAGCGCATCGGCCGGCGGGGGCGCCCCTTTCGGCCAGAGAACGCTTAGGGCGGCCGCCGCGTCGTCCGCGCTCGCATGACCCAGGGCGTAGCTGACGACGCGGATGGATGCCTCGGGATCGAGCGATAGCCCGCGCTTGGCCGCGGCGTTTCTCGTGGCGATCGAGCCCACGCCGAGGCGAAAGGTGTTCTCGACCGAGCCGTCCTTTCCCAGGCGGGCCCGCAGCTCGGCGAACATGGAAAGAGTGAGGGGGACGCCGTCGACGAGCGCGACGTCGTCCTTGGTCGGCAGCGGCAGGCGGAAGCCGCTCACGCGCGCGTCCGGGGGCCGGGTCGAAAACGAGTCGCACCCGCCGAGCGCGGTCGCGCCGCACGCGAGCCAGCACGCGGCGAAAAGGAGCCAGGGCCTCCCGCGGGCTCCCGGCTTAATCCTTGAGCAGGCTCGCGTTGACGGAAACCTTGGACTGACCACGCAGCTGGCTCACGTAGCGCTCGTAGATCTGAGCGCGTTTTTCCTCGTGCACGCGACGCTTGACCGCGGCCTTGTCCACGTCCGCCCACGCCTTCACGGCGGTCGCCTTGATCAGGTGGAAGCCGAACTGGGTGCGGACGACGTCGCTGACGTTGCCGACGCGAAGCTTCCTGGCGGCTTCGTAGTAGACCGGATCCGGCATGTCCTTGGGCTGGTAGTCGATGTCGCCGCCCATCGGGGCCGCCGGACCCTGGGACGAGCGCTGCGCGATCTCGGCGAAGCTCGACTTGCCGGCCTTCACCTCGGCCTGGATTTTGCGAATTTGCTCGAGCGCCGCTTTCTCTTCGGCGGGCTTCGCGTTCGGCGCGACGGCGATGAAGATGTGGCTCGTGCGGATCTCGGGATTGTTGCGGTACCAGCGCTCGGCCTCGCTGTCCTCGACGTGGATCTTTTCCCACTCGCTTCCGAGCTTGCGGGTGATCTGCGCCTGGACGAGCACGGTGTTCATC
>CAYZKI010000019.1:0-15072 GCA_964478745.1 uncultured Bacteriovoracaceae bacterium | reverse complement strand
CATCTGATCGATGACTTCCGGATCCTTGTCGAGCCCGGCCTTGCGCGCTTCCTGGAGAACCAGCTCGCGCTTGATGAGATCGTCGAGGACCGCTTTGCGGGTCGGCGGCTTGTACGGGAAGAACTTGAGATTGTCCGTGTACTTCTTGTTGAACTCTTCCACCGTGATCACTCGCGTATTGATCTTCGCGAGCTCGGTCGCGGAATACGCGCCAATCGAAACGAGCGAAACGGAGAGAATCACAAGCGCAGGGACGCTAAGCGGAAGCTTTCTGTTTTTCATACCTTATAAGGATACCCACACGATTCAACCGCCGCAATTGCGATTCCACATATTAAGGATGGGCTCAGGCCCTGGGGGCGGCGCTCGCGAGTTGCTTGAGCAGCGTCTCGAGCGCGAAAAAGAGATCGCGCATGCTGGCCGTCGGGATTTTGACGACGAGCTTGGAGTCCGGCGTGAGCTGATACGCCTTGGGATAGGCCGAAACGAGCGCGATGGCGCGGATCGGGTCGAGCTGGCTGCTCGGGCCCGGCACGAGCGAGGCTTTCTCCGGCCCCACGGTCAGCGCGTCCACGCCGAGCTGCTTGAGCAGCTGCTTGATCCGGATGAGCCAGAGAAGATTCTGCGCCTCCGGCGGGAGCGGGCCGAACCGGTCGCGCAGCTCCTGCTCGAGAACGTCGAGCGCGGCTTCGTTCTCCGCGGCGGAGAAGCGGCGATAGAGCGAGAGGCGCTGGTGGACGTCCGGGACGTACTGGTCGGCGAGGAAGGCCGGGTGCGGGACCTTGATCTCGGGCTCGCGGCGCGACTCCTCGGGGGCCGGCGCCTTGCCCTGGATCTCGCGGATCGCCTCGTCGAGGAGCTCCGTGTAGAGATCGAAGCCGACGGCGGCGATATGGCCGGACTGCTGCGGACCCAGCAGGTCCCCTCCCCCGCGGATCTCGAGATCGTGCGAGGCGATGCTGAACCCGCTCCCGAGCTCGACGAAGCGTTGGATGACCTCGAGCCTCCGCTTCGCGTCCTCGGTCACCGCGCCCTCGGCAGGGATCATGAGATACGCGTACGCGCGAAGCTGCCCGCGCCCTACGCGACCGCGGATCTGATAGAGCTGCGCGAGCCCGAGCGAATCGGCGCGGTTGATGATGATCGTGTTTGCGGACGGGAGGTCGAGCCCCGACTCGATGATCGTCGTGCAGACCAGGACGTTGGCCTTCTTCTGGTAGAAGCCGAGCATGGTCTGCTCGAGCTCTCCCTCGGGCATCTGCCCGTGACCGACCGCCACGGAAGCTCCGGGCACGAGCTCGCCGATCCGCTTGGCGATCTCGTGGATGGTCTGGACCCGGTTGTGAAGGAAAAAGACCTGGCCGCCGCGGTTGAGCTCGAACTCGATGGCGCGCTGGATGAGTGCCTCGTCGTACTTCGAGACGTACGTGCGGATCGGCAGCCGGTCCACCGGCGGCGTGTTGATCAGGCTGATGTCGCGGAGGCCGGAAAGCGCCATGTGAAGGGTGCGGGGAATAGGCGTCGCGGTCAGCGTGAGAACGTGCGTGTTCAGCTTGAGGGTTTTCAGCTTTTCCTTGTGCTCGACCCCGAACCGGTGCTCCTCGTCGACGATCACCAGGGCGAGGTCCCGGAACTTGACGTCCTTGGAGAGCAGGCGGTGCGTGCCGATCAGCACGTCGATCTTCCCCGCCGCGGCGTCCTCGAGGATGCGCTTCTGCTCCCTGGCCGACTTGAACCGCGATACCGACTCGATCCGGATCGGGTAATCGCGGTAGCGGGCCTTGAACGACTGCTCGTGCTGGAACGCGAGGACGGTCGTCGGCACAAGCACCGCGACCTGCTTGCCCTCGGTCACCGCTCGGAACGCCGCGCGCATCGCCACCTCGGTCTTTCCGTAACCCACGTCGCCGCAGACCAGGCGGTCCATGACTTTGCCCGTCTCCATGTCCTGCAGGATGGCGTCGATCGCCTTGAGCTGGTCGGGCGTCTCGTCGAACTGGAACGCGGCCTCGAACTCGCGGAGGACGTGGTCGCGCGGGCTGAAGCGGGCACCCTGGCGGATCTTCCTCTGCGCGTAGAGATCGACGAGATCGAACGCGAGCTTCTTGACGGCGTCGCGGACCTTCTCCTTCGTCTTGGCGAACTGCTGGCTTCCGAGCTTGTCGAGGGTGACCTCGGCTCCGGCGCCCGCGTATTTCTGGATGACGTTGAGACGGTAGACGGGAAGGTAGAGCTTGTCGCGGTTCGCGTACTCGAGGAGCAGGAAATCGGCGGGCGCGCCCGACAGATCCAGGCGCGAGAGCCCTTGATAGCGCCCGATGCCGTGGTCGACGTGCACGACGGCGTCGCCGACGGCCAGGTCCGAGAGCGCCTGCAGCCCCGCCCAGTCCTTGCCCGCCGAAGACGTCGCGCCCGATCCGCGATTGCGGTCGCGCTTGACGTGCCTCGAACCGACGACGTCGCTTTCGGTGAGCACGACGAGGCCCTCGGCGGGCCATCGGAAGCCTTCCGTGATCGCGCCTTCGGCCAGCACCGCGACGCCGGGAAGGAGCCCGCCGCCTTCCTTCGGGGCGAGCCTGCAGGGGATCTCGCGCTCGTCGAGGAGGAAGCGGATTCGCTCGAGCTGGCTGGTCGTCGAAGCGAGGACCACGATCTTGAACCCCTGCTTCAGCCAAAGGCGGAACTTGGGCTCGAGCTCCCCGAGCGAATGCTTCGTGCCGCGCGCGAGATCCGAGTTGGAGCGCACGTCGGCCCGGTGCCGGGCGCTCGGGGGCGGCTCCTGCTCGGTGCCGGCGGGAAGCTCGTCGGCCTGCGGCGCCGAGTCGGCCGCGGGTAGCTCGGAGAGATCCGCGAGCGCGACCTGATCGAGGAAAAGCCGCGCCGACGAGCGCAGGTTCCGGTCGAGCTCGCCGCCGGTCAGGAACAGGCTTTCCACCGGGGGAAGGATGGACCCGGAGCCCTCGGGCGCGGAGCCGAGCCTGCGTTGCTCTTCCAGGAACTCGTCCAGGTTCTGGCTGGTCGAGAGCTCGTCGCTCCAGACGATCGTCGAGTCCGGCGGCAGGTGCTCGGCGAGAGTGGCCGGGCTCTCGTACGCGAACGGCGCCCAGGCGTCGCTGTGATCGGGATACATCCCGTCATGGACCGAGGCGAGGATCGGATCGCGCACCGCCCGGGAGATGCCGAGGTCATCGGCCCGGGACTTGATCCGCTCGCGCAGAAGAGGCGTGGTGCGGGAGTTGATCAGGACCTCGCGGGCCGGAGGGAGGACGAGGGAGGCGCATTCGGAGTCGCGGGCCCTCTGGCTGCTGGGTTCGAAGGGGCGCATCTTTTCGACCTGGTCACCGAAGAGCTCGATACGCACGGGCTCTTCCAGGTGGGGCGGGAAAACGTCGATGATGTCGCCACGCACCGCGAAAGTGCCCGGGTCCTCGACCGGGTCGACACGGAGGTAACCCGCGGCCAGGAGCCGGGAGACGAGAGCTTCCCGCGACTCGACGCTTCCATCGACCGCCAGGCGGATCGAGTACTCGTCGAAGACCGGCGCCGGGAGCGTGGCCTGGCCGAGGGCCGGAAGCGTCGTCACGACGACCAGGGCCTCGCCGCCCCGCGGCTGCGATCTCAGCCGAGCCAGGACGGAAACCCTCGAAAGTCGGGTTCGAATACTGGGGGCGATGGGGCTGTAGGCGGACTGCTCCCAGGTCGGGAACGCGAGGGCCGAAACCGTGCGGCCGTCGATGGTCATGGACAGGCACTCGATGTCGTCGGCGAGCTCCGCGGCCGCGTCGTCGCTCGGGCAGATGACCACGATCGGGCCGTGTCCGGCTCGTTCCTGGGCGAAGCGGGAGATCAGGAGGGCGCGCGAGGGCGTGGTGAGGCCGTGAACCCGGACGGGTTCCGGCACTTCTTGAATCGAGCGGAGGATCGAAGCGATCCGACTCGAGCGCATTTCGAATCTATAGCACGGTTGACACTAAAAACCGCGTTCTATAACCTTTTCGCGAGCTTTCACCGCATCTCACTTCTCTCGGGACTTTGGAGCTAGCTAAAGGATGGCGAGCAGCTGGAGCGTCTATTATCTGATTTTTCTTTCCGGCTTGCTCTCGCTGGCGCTTCCCGCGCTCCTGGCGATGGCCTCCCGTTGGGTCGCCCCGCGCAAGCGCGCCGAGGATGCCCCGAAGCCCGCCTATACGGTCACCCGGAACGGCGGCTTCAACACGCGTTTCCTGATCGGGGCGAACGTCGCCGTTTCGCTGATGGGATTCCTGCTGCTCCTCGTGCCGATCGTTGGAAGCTGGGGCGGGCTCGCGAAGGAGCGCGTCGTCGTCGCGGTCGCGTGCCTGCTGAGCGTGACCTTGATCGCGGCGGTCGCTCTTCTCTACGCGTCGGTGAAGGGGGATCTGGGCTGGATCCGAACGATCGATTCGAAACCCGGCGCGGGCGGGCGCGACTGATATGGCCGGATCGCTCTACCTCTCCACCGTCGGAAAGCTTCTCAGCTGGGCGCGCTCGAGCTCGCTCTGGTACTCGACCACGGGCGCGGCTTGTTGCGCGGACGAGGTGCTCTCGGCGATCGGCGCGCGCTACGACCTCGAGCGGTTCGGCTGCGTGAAGCAGCTCGATCCGGCGCAGTGCGACCTCCTGATCATCTCGGGCGTCGTGACGAAGAAGTCCGCGCCGTATCTCAAGGAACTCTACGAATCGATGCCCAACCCCAGGTACGTGCTCGCCGTGGGCGCGTGCGCGTCCTGCGGCGGGGCGTTCCAGCGCGGCGGAGACTATACCGTGGTCGCGGGAGCGGGAGAGGTGGTTCCCGTGGACGTTTTCGTGCCGGGCTGTCCGCCCAGGCCCGAAGCGATCATGAACGGCCTGATCCGGCTTCAGGAGCGAATTCAACAGGGAGGTGCGCTTGGACGCGACCGAGCTACTTTCCCGGGTTGAGAAGGCCCTCGGCTCCAAGCTGCTCGAGAAGGGGCGCTTCGGCCGCGCTGGCACCGCGTGCGCGTGGGTCGAGTGGAAGTCGATCGCCGCGGCCGGCAGGATCCTGCGCGACGAGCCCGGGCTCGAGTTCGACTGGCTCGAGAACCTCGCCGTCACGCAGCTCGACGACAACCTTCTGCTCACGCTCTTCCTCTCCAGATACGGCGGCACCGAACAGCTCGTTGTCCGGGCCTCGGCCGAGCTCGGCAAGAAAGGCGCGCGCGTCGAGGCTCCGGAACTGCGCGAGATCTGGCCGACGGCGGCACCGTACGAGCGCGAGAACGCCGAGCTTTTCGGCGTCGTCTTCGGCGGGACGGGCCGGGCAGGCGCCGAGAGCGCGGCCGGACCGTCGTTCTTTCCGTTGAGAAAGGGCAACGCATGAAGGGCGTTTCATCCGCTCTCACGCTGGGCCCCTTCCACCCCGCGCTTCCCGGGCCGATGAGGCTCGCGGTGGAGCTCGAGGGCGAAGTCGTCGCGAGCGGACGCATCGAGACCGGCTTCGCGCATCGGGGCCTGGAGCGCTCGACCGAGCTCCAGCCCTGGATCGCCTCGGTGGCGTACGCGGACCGCCTGGACCCGGAGGCGTCGTCCTTCGCCGAGCTCGCGCTCTGCCTCGCCGTCGAGGACATCATGGGCATCGAGGTTCCCGAGCGCGCGCGCGGCATCCGCGTCGCCGCCTGCGAGCTCTCGCGGATCTCCGTGCATCTCGGCTTCCTGGTCCGGATGGCCGAAACCTGCGGCGCCAAGACGTTTTCCCATTACGTGCTCCGCGATCGCGAGCGCGTGCTCGATCTTTTCGAGCTCCTGACCGGCGCGCGCTTCCTTCATAACTACTTCCGCTTCGGCGGCGTCGCTACCGACGTCACCGAGGGATTCGTCGAGCGCGTGCTCGAGGTCTGCGACCTGATGCTGGTCCGCCTCAAGGAGTACAACGACCTGCTCACGTACAACGAGACGTTCCTGAGGCGCACGCGCGGCGTGGCCAGGATCCCGGCCGAGCTGATCTCGCGATTCGGCGGCACCGGGCCGAACGCGCGCGCGAGCGGGATCGGGTTCGACGTCCGCAAGGCGTTTCCGTACAGCGGGTACGAGAGAGTCCAGTTCGGCGTGCCGGTGCTGAACTCGGAGCTCCCGCAGGGAGGCGACGCCCATTCGCGCTTCGTCATCCGGCTGCAGGAAGTGCCGCAAAGCGTCTCCATCCTCCGTCAGGTTCTCGAGGCCCTTCCGGGAGGCGAGTTCGAGGGCGCCCGCGCCGATCACGAGGTGAAGGTTCCGCGCGGAGAGGCGTATGCGCGGGTCGAGTCCGGCCGCGGGCTGCTGGGCTGCTATGTGGCCTCCGACGGCGGGCCGAAGCCGCTGCGGGTACAGTTCCGCGCTCCTTCGGTGGCGCATCTGGCGATCGCGGAAGCTTCTCTCCGCGGGCTGCAGCTCCAGGATGTCCCGCTCGCGATCGCGAGCGTGGGGATCGGGATCGCGGAGGCGGATCGATGAGCGCTCCGAACTGGGAAGCTATCTGGAGGAGCGCGTTCGCGATCTCCGAATCGGTGCCGAGCTGGCTCATCGCATCGATCGGCCTGACTCTCGTCTTCTCGGCCTGCTTCGTGCCGTTCGCCTATCTGGGCTACTACACGCACATCAAGTTCGGCGCGGATCTCCAGGCTCGCGTCGGGCCCAATCGCGCCGGCGTGGCCGGGCTTCTGCAGCCGCTCGCGGACTGGTTGAAGCTCGTGCAGAAAGCCAGCCCGAGGAGCTCGCGCTGGCTGTACGTGTCTTTCGCGGCGATGCTGGCTACCCTTGCCGCCGTACCGTTCGGCACGGCCATCCTCCTCGTCGACACCGACCTGAGCGCCTTCGTTCCGCTCTGGTCCGCCACCCTCGTCGCGATCGCGTGCCTGATGATGGGGCTGTCGCGCGCCGGGGTCGACGGGCCCGTCATGGGATTCCGCTTCGCTTCGCAGGGGCTGAGCGGCCTCTTTCCGGCAACCGCCGCCGTCCTGTGCGCGGGCCTTCCGGCGGGAGGGTTCAAGTGGAGCGCGATCGCCGCGAGCCAGGGCTTCTTTCCCACCGACTGGAACATCGCCAACCCGTTCCAGCTCATCGCTTTCGTGGTTTTCCTTCTGAGCGGACTCGTGCTGCTCTCTCTCCCGCCTCTCGACGGAACGAGCGCGGCGACCGAGGCCTCGCCGGAAACGGCGTTCGGGATCTCGGGCTGGCGCCTGGCGATCTGGCGGCTGAGCCGGTTCTACGGGTTCTTCCTGTGGACCCTGGTTTCCGTGGTGCTATTTCTCGGCGCATGGCGGCTTCCGCTCGGCTTCGAGGAGGCCTTGAAAGGCGCGGAGGCGTGGATCGTGCTTCAGACCGTCGAGGCGTTCTGGCTTCTCGCCAAGGTGGCCGTGGTCATGCTCGTGGTCGACTGGCTGTTGCACTCCAATCCGCGAAGCCGGATCGACCAGGTCACCGACCTTTCGTGGAAGATCCTGAGCCCGGCTTCGCTGATCGCGCTGGTGGGCTGCGTGGCCTGGGAAGCCTGGAGGCGCCTGTCATGAACGGGAACGTCACGGGCAGCCGCGGCTTCTTCCGCGAGATCTTTTCCCGGGTCCGTTCGACCTGGACCGCCTGCACGACGGCCCTTCCTTACCTTTTCAGCTCGGGCGACCTTCATAAGGAGGTGACCGAGCAGTACCCGGATCCCATCTCCTCGAAGACGCACGAGGACCTTCCGCCGCGCACGCGGGGCCTGCTTTTCAACGACATCGAGAAGTGCACCGGCTGCCGCGCCTGCGAGAAGATCTGCCCGACCGACTGCTTCCGCATCGAGACCGAGCCCGGGGCCGACGCGACGAAGACCTGGGTGGCCCAGTTCGACATCGACTTCTCCCGCTGCATTTTCTGCGGGCTTTGCGTCGAGTCGTGCATCCCGCAGTCTCTCGTCCATACGAAGCAGTACGAAGGCGCGGTCTACTCGCTCGGCGGGATGACCGCGAAGTTCGGGAGGGGCTACGTGACTCCCCAGCAGCGGGCCAAGTGGGCGAGCATGCGCAAAGCCCTTCAGGAAGAGGACATGGGACCGTGATGATCGAGTTGAGCTCCGCGGAGATCGCCACCGCCGTATTCGCCCTGCTGACCGTCGCAGCCGCGAGCGTCGCGGCGTTCGTGCGCGATATGCGCCGCGCGCTGCTGGGCCTTTGGGCTTCGGGGCTGGCGGCGGGAGCGATGTACCTGACCGTGGGCCAGGAGCTCCTGGCCGTCGTTCAGTGGATCTCCGCTTCGATCGCCACGCTCACGCTCCTGTTCTCGGCGGCGCTCTACGGCGACCCGAGCGACAGGGCCGGCGCGAAGGGCGCGCAGGCCGTCCGTGCAGTCGGCCCGGGGCTGATGAGCATCGGTTTCGTCGCGCTGGTCTGGTTCGGCGGGGTCTCCTTCCGGACCGAGGAGTCGGTCGTGCCGAGCGCCGGCGGCAGCCTGGCGACGCTTGGACAGACGGTTCTCGAAAGACATCTCGTCGCCGTCGAGATCGTCGCGCTCCTTTTCCTCGCCGCGACCATCGGAGCGGGCGTGCTGACGCGCAAGATCCGGGAGGGTCACGAATGAGCCTGGCGAACGGCCTGATGTTGATCGCGGCCTCCATCGCGGCCCTCGGCCTCTTCGCGATGTGCACCCGGCGCACCTTCTTCGGCGTCCTGCTCGCCGTGCAGATCTGCATCCTGTCCGCGGGGATGATCCTCGTGCTCTCCGGCCTGCGCTCGGGCGCGCATACGGAAGGCGACCTTTCGGCCGCGTTCATCGTGCTCGCGGGGCTCGGCCAGCTCTCGGCCGGCCTGGGGCTCGCGGCGAAGATGTACCTCGGCCGGGCGAACCTGAACCTGGATGAGCTGAGGACGCTCAAGAGATGAAGGACCCGGCGAGCTCCAAGCGCGAAGTCTGGTCCTCCGCCCTCATCTGGGTCCTCGCCGTGGCGGCGCTGGCCGTGGGCTGGGTCTGGTTCTTCGACAACGGGCAGAGAGCGGCGGTCTTTCCGTTGATGAGCCTTCCGGAGGCCACCGAAAAGGGCGCTCCCTCGGCGGGAATCCAGCTCGACAGCGTGGCGCTGCTCATGTCGAGCGTCGCCCTGTGGATCGGCGCCGCCGGCGTTTTCTCGGGCCGGCAGCAGGCGATGAGCGCGCTCGCCACGGTCGGGGCCGCGATGGCCTGGCTTTCGTCGACTCTCTGGTTCGCGCTCTCCGGTTGCGCGGTCACGGCGCTCGCGGGCTTCCTTTCGTTCCGCGGACGTTGGGAAGACGACGGGCATTCTTCGGCCGCGTCGCTCTACGCGAAGGAGAAGTGCTGGGGGCTTCTGATCGCGTTCCTGGGCCTCGCGGTGTGGTCGGCGGATTCGACGTCGCTCGCCGGAGGCTACGCGCTGATCGCGGGCACGTGGTTCCTGCTTCCGGGCTTCCCGTTCCTGGCGGGCATCGCGGAGGAAAGCGAGCCCGAAGCCGCGGGCAACCTCCTGGTTCAACGCGTCCTTCCCGCCCTCGCCGCGGCCGCCGTGTTCGGCCGCTTCATCGGCGCTCCACCCGCCGGAGCGGACACGGCGAGCTTCACGATGCTCGCGTGGGTCGGCGCCGGCATGGCCCTCCTGGCAGCGGTATACGGGCTCGTTTCGAAGGGGTGGAAGACGTCGCTATCCGCGTGGATCGCCGCTGGCGCCTCGATCGGCGTCGCGGTCATCGCCCTCGAAAGCCTTCGCGGCGGCATCACCTATTTCGCGGGAATCCTGCTCGCCTCGGCGGCGCTCTGCACCGCGGGCGCCGCGCTCGAGGAAGGAACGTCCCGGCCGTCCTGGGCGAAGGCCGGCGCGGTCCTGGGCGCGCTGCTCGGCCTCTCGTTCGCCGGCTTCGTCACCGCCAAGCCGCTGGTCGCCCTTCTCGCCGACGTGTGGAAGCTCGAGGAGCCGGCGCTCGTCGCGCTGCTCGCGGTCCCCTTCTTCGTGACCTCGCTCCTGGGCTGGAAGGTCATGTGGACGCTGGTGCGCATGAACCCGAAGTCAGGCGGTACCTGGCAGAGCATGATCTTTCCCGTGCCTCTCGCCCTCTCCGGGCTCGGCCTGCTCTGGACGGGCGAGCTCTCGGGCGGATTGAGCCTGGACGGCGCGGACCAGGTGACGCGCTCGTTGATGGACGCGCTGCTCGGAATCGAATCGCCGGCTTCGAGGCCCGACGACGCCGCGTGGAACACCGCTCTCGCGATCTACGGCGGGATCGTGTTCCTCGGCGCGCTCGCCGGTTACTGGCTGAGCGGGGCGAAGGATCGCTGGCTCGCCCTTCGGGCCTCCTTCCCGAGATTCGCCTCCTTCATCGACCACGGCGTCGGCGCGAGGCTCGTCGGCCGCGCCGCGCTCAAGCTCATGCGGGCCACCGGGGACCATGTCTCGCTCTGGATCGACGCGAAGCTCTGGGACCGCTGGATGCCGGTGGCGTTCTCGTTCGCGGTGAAGAGGGGCGGCTCGCTCGCGGCCCGGGTCGATTCGGCCGCCTCGCTGAAGGTCTCTCGCGCGCTCCGCGCGAAGGCCGAGGTTCCGTCGAAACTTCTTCAACTCATCCAGAACGGCGACGTCCAGTGGTACCTGCTCTTCGCTCTCACCGCAGGAATGGCGATGCTCGCCCATTTCATGAGAAAGGCCTAAGCCCGTGGACTATTATCTGATCACCCCGATGGTTTTCATCCCCCTGGTCGGCGCGGCCCTCCAGGCGCTTCTTCCGACGGGACTGCGGCTCGGCACGCAGGGCGCGGACGCGATCGGCCGATGGATCGCGCTGGCCTCGAGCCTCGCGGCCACGGCGTTCGCGGTGGTCCTTCTGTTCTCGATGAACCCGTCGGTATCGGGCCTCCAGGCGAACGAGACGTTCCCCTGGATCGCCTCGTACGCCATCAGCTACGACATGGCCGCCGACGGGCTGAACATCCTTCTCGTGGCGCTGATCGCGATCGTGTTCCCCGTCCTCATCGCCGCCGAATGGCGCCAGAAGAACAGCCCGCGCGGGATGCATGGGCTCCTTCTCGTGCTGCAGTCGTCGCTCGCCGGCGCGGCCTGCGCGCAGGACACCTTCCTTCAGTTCGTGTTCTGGGGCCTGAGCGCCCTTCCTTTCTATTTCCTGATCGGCATCTGGGGAGACTCGGAGAAGGAAGAGACGGCGTTCCGGCACATCATCGCGGCCTCGATCGGGAACGCGATGGTCTTCGGCGCGCTCCTTCTCATCTATTATTCGGCGGATCCCCACACCTTCTCGCTGCGCGACCTCGCCGGTAAGAAGCTCGCGGGCAAGTCCTTCGACTTCTCGGGCATCGAGATCGGCGTCTCGACGGCGGTCTGCTTCCTGATGGGCCTGGGCTTCGCCTTCCGCGCGCCGGTTTGGCCGATCCACGGCTGGTTCACGCAGCTGGCCCGGCAGGCGCCCCCGACGGTGTTCGTCGCGCAGAGCGTGGCGAGCCTGACGGCCGTCTATCTTTTCATGCGCGCGAGCCTGACCCTCTTTCCAGAGGTGACCGCGGGTATCGCGGGAGGCCTCGTCGCAGTCGGTATCGTGAACCTGGTCGTCGGGGCCGTGTGCGCCGTCGGCCAGCGAGATCTGCGCCTCCTGCTCGCGTACGTGGTCGTCGCCGAGATCGGGCTCATGCTGGTCGGCATGGGCTCGCTCCGCTCGGCGGGCGTCGTGGGCTCCGTGTTCGGGATCCTGAGCAGCGGCCTCGCGATCACGGGCTTCGGCCTGTTCCTCGCCGCCGTCGTCTCGCGGACTTCTAGCGGCGCCTTCGTGGCGGACGACGGAAGCCGCGTGCTGGGCGGACTGGCCGGAAACGCGCCGTTCCTCGCCACTCTCATGGGCGTGGTGCTCGCGTCCCTGATCGGGCTTCCCGGCGTGGGCGGCTTCATCGGCCACTCGCTGATCGTGATGGGAAGCTTCCCCGCGCACCCGTGGACCGTGGTGATCGCCGGGCTCTCTCTGATCCTCATGATCTACTGCCTGTTCACCATGTATCGCCTGGTCTTCCTCGGCAGCTGGGGCGGATCGGGCGGGTCGTCGCGCTCCGGCACCGGTTCGGAGATGGTGCTCTCGTATCGCGAGCAGTCCTACCTGCTGCCGATCGCGTTCTTCATCGTCCTCTGCGGCGTGTACCCGAAGCCCCTGATCGACCTGGTGGTGACGACGGTCGCCGGCTTCCTCGGACAGATGGGAAAATGAGGTTCATCGCTTGACCGACGCCCTCCTGATCATTCCCGAGCTCTTCATCGCGCTGACTCTGGTCCTTCTGCTGATCGGCGAAGTCACCTACCGGGGCGAGAAGGTCCGCCTGCTGACGATCACGACGCTCGTCGGCCTGCTCGGGGCGTTCTTCCAGGCGCTCGTCGCCTATCGCTACGGGGCGGCGCAGATCTTCCACCATGCGCTCTCGATCGACGGGCTCGCCCTTTTCTTCAAGACCCTCTTCATCGGCCTGGGCTTCCTCTCGGTCGCGGCGGCCAGTCAGTCGAAGGAGATCGAGTCGTCCGAGATGGCCGAGTACCACGCGCTCACCCTGCTCGGAGTGCTCGCGATGGTCGTGGCCGCCGAATCGGCGCACCTCCTGCTGGGCGCGCTGGCGCTCCAGGTGCTGAACGTGGTCGGCTTCCTGCTCGCTTCCTTCCGCAAGAAGTCGATGGCCAGCGCCGAGGCGGGCGTGAAGCTGCTCATGTTCGGCGCGGTCGCCGGCGTCCTGATGGTCTTCGGCATCGCGGTGCTGTTCTCGGAGACGGGCTCGCTCAACATCTATGAGGTGCACCGCGCGCTGACGGCGGGTGCGGGCTCCTCGCAGGTCCTTCTCGTCAGCTTCGGGCTTCTCTTCCTCTCCCTATGCTTCCAGATCGCGGCGTTCCCGATGTACCTGTGGGCTCCGGACGTGCTTCAGGGCGCGCCGACCCCGTCGTCGGCGTTCCTTTCGGTCGGCATCCCGGCAACGGGCTTCGCCGTCGCTCTCCGCTGGCTGGTCGTTCTGTTCGCGCTTCCTCAGACCGGGGATGCGGGTGTCTGGAGCGCGCGGGAAGCCGTGCCGTGGTCGGCGATCCTGGCCCTGGCGGCCGCGCTGACCATGCTCGCGGGCGCGCTTCTGGCGATCCGGCAGAACTCGGCCAAGCGGATGGCCGGATGCCTGATGGTGGCGCAGAGCGGCTTCGGGCTGCTCGGACTCCTGGTGCTCGACCGCACCGGTTTCGCGGCTCTCCTGTTCCAGCTTCTCACCGGGGTGGTCGCGGGGGTGGGAACTTACTTCGTGCTTTCGGTCCTCTACGACGCCATCGGCTCGGACGAGCTTTCGCGTTTCCGCGGAATGATCAAGCGGGCCGTTCCGGAGTGCATTTGTCTGATCCTCTTCCTGCTCACCTGGCTCGGTCTGCCGCCGACCCCCGGTTTCGCGGGGAAGTTCGCACTGATCGGATCGGTGTTTCGCCAGGGCTGGACCCTTCTCGCTCTGATCGCGGTGGCTTCCCTGTTCCTGTCCGTCGTTGCCGCTGCGCGGCTCGCGTTCAGCCTGATGGGTGAACCCGAAAGCTCCCCGTCCTCCGTTTCCGCCGACGGTTCCGGTACCCTCGCTCCCACCGCTGCCCGCACGGTTCTGCTGGCCCTGCTGGTGATTCCGCTCCTGCTCGCCGCGATTTTCTCAGACGCCCTCTTCCACTGGTCGACGGCGTCGTTCGGCCTTATTTTGTGGTAGCACCGGCTTTGGCCTTGTGAGTATAAACGGATGTCATGGACTACATCCCGGTTCTCATCATGATGCTGATCGCGGCAGCCCTGGGGTCCGTGGTTATGCTGGTGTCCTGGCTCCTGGGCCCGAAGGTTCCCTCCGCGAGAAAGAGCAGCCCCTTCGAGTGCGGCGTCGCGCCGGTCGGAGATACGCGCCATCGCATTTCCGTTCGCTTCTATCTCGTCGCGATCCTGTTCCTGCTCTTTGACGTGGAAGCGATCTTCTTCTTCCCCTGGGCAGTGGTCTTCAAGAAGTACCTGGCCATCAACGCGTTCATCCTCGCCGAAATGGCGGTTTTCGTGGGCGTTCTGCTGGTGGGCTATTTTTACGTCCTACGCAAGGGCGCTTTGGAGTGGGAGTAAATCATGTCGAAGGACGGTTCAGTCGGATACCTGACCACCCGCTTGGACGCCGTGATCGACTGGGGTCGCAAGAACTCCATGTGGCCGCTGCCCTTCGGCACGAGCTGCTGCGGCATCGAGATGATGGCGACTCTGGCGGCGGACTATGACCTCGCGCGCTTCGGCGCGGAGGCGATGCGCTTCTCGCCTCGGCAGGCGGACATGCTGATCGTCGCGGGCATCATCAATCTCAAGATGGCTCCGATCCTTCGGAACGTCTACGACCAGATGGCCGAGCCGAAGTTCGTCCTCTCGATGGGCGCGTGCGCTTCTTCGGGCGGCATCTTCAACGTCTACAGCGTGCTTCAAGGCATCGACACGGTCATCCCGGTCGATGTTTACGTCCCCGGCTGCCCGCCTTCGCCCGAAGGCTTGATGCACGGCTTCATGAGACTTCAAGAGATGGTTCAGCGTGGGGAAACCCATTCGCAGCGCCGCCTCAAGGGGCTGCCGCCGCTTCAGCCTCAAATCGCGAAATTACCCTGAGGTAACGATCGATGGATATCAGAACCCCCGTTCCCACGATCTACGGAGACTGGGCGCAGAAGTTCGGACCGACCTGGAAGGACCAAATCGCCAAGCTTCGCGAGAAATTCGGCGCGGCCGTGGAAGAAGTGCGGATGCCGGCTGAATACCCGACCGATGTTCCCATCCTTTATATAAGGAAGGAGTCCGTCGTCGAAGTCTTGCGCTTCCTGAAAGAAGAAAACGGCTTTGAATACGAGTTCTTATCTGACATCACGGCGACCGACGAAACCCCGGAAACCCCCAGGTTCGAGGTCGTTTACAACCTGTTCGCTCTCAACAAGGGCCCTCGCATCCGCGTGAAGGTCCGCGTGAACGAAGACGAGTCCGTTCCGACGGCGGTCAGCGTTTGGAAGGGCGCGAACTGGGCCGGGCGCGAAGTCTGGGACATGTTCGGCGTGAAGTTCGAGGG
>CAYZKI010000018.1:0-18716 GCA_964478745.1 uncultured Bacteriovoracaceae bacterium | reverse complement strand
CTTCAGCTTTTCTTCCGCAAGAGGGTCCGCCGCCCCGACCGACGGAGGGGCTAAGACACCGGTTGCGGTGGTCAAGAGCAGAGCCAGATAGGAATACTTCCTCGTTTTCACAGGGCATTCCTATCAAATCCGACTTTTTTACTCAATAATTAGTGTGAAAGCATAAACTCTTGATATCATTGGTTACTGCTAGAAGCCGATGTGTCCAAACCGCCACATTCACGAGGGCCGCCCCCCCCAACTAACATAGAAATAGATGTGGACCGTTGGCTGGCGTGCGGGTGCTCTTCACCCGATCGCATTCATTTTCCTGCCCGTCCTTTTCTGGACTGTCCTAAGCGGCTGCAAGCTGAGCTTGGTCCGATCACTCGGTGACGGGGCGCCTTCGCTCTCGGCCGGACAGCTTTCCATTCCGATTCCTTCCGCCGTTTCGTTCGCATCCTCGACCGAACAGAGCTTGGCGCTGGAGGACATGAGCTACTCATTCAACTGGAACGGGGGCGGGCCGGGCGTCGACCACTACGAGTACTCGGTCTTCGCCAGCGCGGATTGCAGCGGAGTACCGGTCTCGGTGGGAACCTCGAGCTCTCCCTCCGCGACCGTTGAGCTTGGCGTAGGTCTGAGCTCAATTTCCGTGCGCGCGGTGAACTCGCTCGGGCAGGCGTCTCCCGCCACCTGCTCCCCCGCCGTCCGCGTCGCAGGCATGTTCAGGAACATGAACACCGCGACGGCGGGCGGCTACATGCCGGGTTTCTTCGATAGCGGAAACGGGCATCGCTATTTCACGGCCTACTCGCTGGACACCGGCGTCGAGCTCTGGAAGACCGACGGCACATCCTCCGGAACGTCGATGGTGAAGGACCTCACGCCGGGCATCGACTCGAGTCGCTTCAACTTTTTCGTCGACATGGGCTCGGGCCGCACGCTGTTCACCCGAATCGAGGGCAGCGGACTCTCGCTCTACGTAACCGACGGAACCGACCCCGGCACGATCTCGCTGGGGGCGACCAGCGGAGGCAATTTCTACCCCCCCGTCGTCCTGGGCGGCTACGCTTACTTCATCGGCTACGATGCGGCCCACGGATACGAGCTGTGGCGGACCGACGGGACGGCGGCGGGCACCGGGCTCTTCGTGGACATCGTCCCCGGCACGGCAAGCGCTTTCAACTACGGCGTAAGTACCCCGTGGTTCGTTCTCGGGAGCGAGCTCATCTTCGCCGCGAAAACAGCCGCGAACGGGGCCGAGCTTTGGAAGACCGATGGCACCGTAGCGGGCACGGTCCTCGTGAGGGACGTGAACGCGGGCGCAGCCGACTCGAGCCCCGTGCTCCTGGCCGAAAGCGGCGGGTACGTCTATTTCACGGCGTACGAGGCCAGCGTGCACTACGAGCTTTGGCGGACCGATGGGACGACGGCCGGAACCGCGCTCGTAAGGGATCTTTGGGTGGGCAATGGCTCCTACCCCGAGAAAGTCACTCCCCTCCCGGGCACGATTCTCTTCGTCGCCAACGACGGCACCACGGGAAAGGAGCTCTGGAAAACGGACGGCACACCGGCCGGCACTTCGCTGGTCAAAGACATCCTGCCGGGAGCCACGAACTCCGGAATACAAACTCCCGTCGTCGTCGGAGGTACCGCGTATTTCCTGGCAAGCGACGGCGTCAACGGGCTCGAACTCTGGAAGAGCGACGGAACCCCGGCCGGCACGGAAATGGTCAAGGACATCACCGCCGGGAGCGCGAGCTCCAGCATCTCCAACTTGACCGCGCTCGGGGGAGCGCTCTACTTCGTGAACCGAGACGCGACCTACGGGAGCGAGTTATGGAGGAGCGACGGCACACCGGCCGGCACCCAGGTGCTCAAGGACATCAATCCCGGCGCCGCGCGCGCCAACCCTCCGCAGCTTACCCGCGTCGGATCCGAGCTCTACTTCTATGCCTCGGACGCGTCCGGACAGCCCCTTCCCTGGAAGACCGACGGAACCGCGGCGGGCACGACGCCAGTGGCTTCCTCGGCTCTCGTCCCGAAGTCCGCCCCGACGGTCTCCCACATCGCGAAGCTCGGCAACGATCACCTTTATATCGGCGACGGTGGCGCGCTCGGGAAAGGCTTGTTCAGGGTTTCGGGCTCCATCAACGGGCCTGCGGCTCTGGTCGCCACCTTTATCAACGTGGGTGTGATCGAGACGGTCGGATCGACGGTCTACCTCTCGGCTTCCGAACCCGGAACCGGATGGGAGCTTTGGAAGACCGATGGAACCTCAGCCGGCACGGTCCTCGTCAAGGACATCAATCCGGGCGCGGGCGGCTCCATCCCCGCAGCAGCTTTCAAAGTCGGCTCTACGCTCTACTTGGTCGCGAATGACGGCTCCAACGGCCGGGAGCTCTGGAGAACGGACGGGACAGAGGCTGGAACCGTACTGGTCAAGGATATCAATCCCGGAGCGGCCAGCTCGAATCCCGCCTGGTTCGTCTCGTTCGGAGGCAGATTCTTCTTCACGGCGGATGATGGCGCCCTCGGAAACGAGCTCTGGGAAACGGACGGCACATCCGCAGGGACCACTCTGTTCATGGACATCAACGCGGGAGCGGGCCACTCCTACCCAAGCCAGCTCACGGTTTTCGGGGGAGCGCTCTTTTTCGCGGCCAACACCCCGGCCGAAGGCCTCGAGCTGTGGAGAAGCGACGGAACGGTCGGCGGAACGGCGCTCTTCAGGGACATCCGTGCCGGAGCCTCGAGCTCGTTCCCGGAGAACTTCCATGTAGCGGCAGGAAAGCTCTTCTTCCTCGCCAACAATGGCGGGGTCGGCAGCGAGCCCTGGGTCTCGGATGGCACGATCGCTGGCACGACGCTGATCAAGGACACTTCTCCCGGGAGCTCGTTCGCACGCCCCTTTGTCGAGGCGAACGGCGTCGTGTTTTTCTCGGCCCAGTCCGGTCCGGGCTATCAGCTCTGGCGAACGGACGGGACCGGCCCTGGCACCTATGTCATTCAGCCGAGCGATCCGGGTGGAACTCTGACGCCTCTCGGGAATCATCTCTATTTCGCAGGCTCCGATGCCTCGACGGGAACCGAGCTCTACCGGACCGACGGCACGATCGCGGGAACCCAGCTGGTCCTCGACCTAGTCCCGGGTCCGATCGGTTCGAGCATCAATGCGCTCGCATCACAGTCGCGGTTCACCGTGCTCGACGGGACGCTGTACTTCCGCGCGACGACCCCGACTTCGCTCGCCACCCTGTGGTCATTCGTCCCTCCGCCCTGAGCCCGGCTCACGATGAGCTTCGCGCTAGTCCGCGCCTCCAGAACACTGAATCAGGAGACCAGACGACGTGCCTCGATCCGCGGAGATCAGTCCCGATTCCTGGGAAGACACTACCGCCTTTGCCGCTGCGGCCACGCCGACGGTGGTCAGCGCGATCGCGAGCCGAGGCGATCGGAGCGGTGGCCTGGGAGCGGTCGCCCCGGCGGATGATCTTCCAGTAGTGGGCGAGAGCATTGCTTTCAGCCTTCGGCGCGGCCCCTCTTGCCGAGATCGTCGCGGCCGCCGCGGACCCCGCCGAGACCGCGCAAAGAACCAGGATCCACGTGACTGCCGTACGCTGCATCATAGAAACCTCGAGGCGGGAGGTTGCAAGGCGGTTGCCAGGACGAAAAGCAATACGCGCCGCGAACGAAGCGTCGGGCTGTCCAGGTTTTCGACAGGCGCGAAGGCGTACCGCCTTGAAGGCTCGGGCCTTGCACCCTACACTGGGATCAGATGCGGCAATGGACTCTGCCCTTCTCAATCGCTCTCGCGCTCGCCCTCTCCGCCCCGCAGGCGCGCGCGGCCTCGACCTGGGTGCATCTCTTCGAGTGGAAATGGCTCGATATCGCCGCGGAATGCGAGAGTTTCCTCGGGCCCCAGGGCTACACGGCGGTCCAGGTTTCGCCGCCCCAGGAAAACATCGTCTGGCCCGGCCGCCCCTGGTACGAGCGCTATCAGCCCGTCTCCTACGACCTGAAATCACGCAGCGGAAACGAGGCCGAGTTCCGCGAGATGGTGTCCAGGTGCAAACGCGCGGGCGTCGACATCGTCGTCGACGCCGTCATCAACCACATGGCATCCCTTCCTCGCGGCTCCACCCATGGCACGGGCGTCGGGGGCTCGACGTTCACCGCGTACAAGTACCCGGGCTGGTACGAGCCCTGGGACTTCCATTACTGCCGCGGCACCGGCCTCGACAACGAGCTCCTGGACTTCTCGAGCCGCCGCGAGCTGCAGGACTGCGAGCTCGTCAACCTGCCCGACCTGGACACCTCGAGCGACTACGTGCGCGGCAGGATCTCGGGCTTTCTCGATTACCTTCTCGATATCGGCGTCGCCGGGTTCCGCATCGACGCGGCCAAGCACATCGCGACCGCCGACCTTCAGGCCATCCTGGGAAAGATGCGGAACAAGCCGCGCGCGCTCTACTCCGAGGTGATCGATCACGGCGACTCGGTCATCCCCGCCACCGAGTACCTGGGCGCGGGCGACGTGTCCGAGTTCAAGTACGGAATGAAGCTCGCTCACGTTTTCAGGACCGGCAAGCTGGCCTGGCTCGAACGCTTCGGGGAACCTTGGGGCTTCCTTCCCGCCGGCCGCTCGGTCGTCTTCACGGACAACCACGACACCCAACGCTACGACACCGCCCGGGGCGACGCGCTCTCCTATAAGGATGGCGCACTCTACCGCCTCGCCAACGTGTTCATGCTCGCGTGGCCCTACGGCACCCCGCTCGTGATGTCGAGCTTCGCGTTCCACGCCTGGGACCAGGGTCCGCCCGCGCGCTTCGACCAGTGCCGGTCCGACTGGATCTGCGAGCACCGCTGGCCCGAGATCGCCGCCATGGCGCGCTTCCGCAAGGTGGCCGGCGCCGAGGGCGTCACCGACTGGTGGAGCGACGGGGAAAACCGGATCGCGTTCGGGCGCGGGGCCCGGGGCTTCGTGGTCATCAACCGCGACGCGCGGGCCATGCCGAGCACGAGGCTCAAGACCTCGCTCCCGGCGGGCCGTTACTGCGACGCCAAGGACGTGGATCGCGGCGCGAAGCGATGCCAGTCAGCGTGGATCGCCGTCGACGCCGCCGGATGGCTCGAGCTCGGGCTGGCGCCGCTGTCCTCGGCCGTGATTCACGCCGGAACGCGCGAAGGGAATCTCTGACTCAGTTCTCGATGTCCCGCGGGCGCGGAAGGCCCGGGTGATCCGCCGTCCAGCTGGCGTCACCTTCCACCCCGAAATCCGCGGCGGCATCGATCCCGATGGCGACACCGAGGTCCGCCACCTCATGCTCGTGCACGCGATCGGCGTGCGCGGCGAAAAAGGCCGCGAGGCCCTCTCCGCGAGGCGCGACTTTCGAAAGCTCCTCGAAGCGCTCCCTGACCACCAGGCAGGGATATCCCGCCTCGCCGTTGACCGTGGGCCGGGCGAGCGAGAGACGCGGGTCATTTTTCCGCTCCTCCTCGAAGCTCGAGCAGAGGCCCTGGACGGAGGTCGGGAGGATCATGGGCTGCTCCACGCGGAAGATGACGACGCCCTCGGCCTCAGGCCTCACCGCCCGCAAAGCCGCCTGCAACGAGCCCGGGTCGTGCGCGATCTCGAGACCGAGCTCGAGCGCCTGCGACTGCACGGCCTCGGGGTCCTGCGCTCCCGTAACGACGACGATGCGCTCGGCGACGTTCGAGAGCTCGCAGAGAGCGGCCACTCTCTGGAGCAGGCTCTGCCCGCGAAACGGAAGAAGAGCCGGGTTGCCGGGGCCAGGACCGCTGCCGGTCGCAAGGATCAACGCGTCGAGCTTGAGTGCCATGCCTTCGTTGTAGACCTAGAACGGCAGGAACGCGAGCGTTTCCGTGACGCCGGGGTACCCTTCGTCGAACCAGTGCCACCAGCTCAGGATCATGATCAGGTGCCCGACGAAGATGAAGAAATGGCTCCACATCTCCACGCGGTCCGACTGCAGGTCGAAGTAGCGCTTCCAGTGCAGGCCCTCGTCGATCATGCTGTAGAAGATCGAGAGCGCGACGAACGTGAGCGCGGGCACGCGCATGAAGACCGGCCAGTGATAGGCCAGGCAGAGCAGGATGCAGCTCGTGATCCCGGCGAAGATCGTGATGTGGTGAACGAGCGCCTCGCCCTTCTTGAGCTCGGCCGCGTAGACGGTGCGATGGCCGATCGTATCGAACGCGATCGCGCCCACGAAGATTGCGGTCCCGATCGGGACGTTCCAGACGTAGGACGGGAAGACCACGCCGTTCAGGTAGCCCAGGAGCGTGAATCCCGCGGTGCAGAACAGGAGGCCCAGCATCAGCCCGACCCACGCGATGTACACGTGCCAGTCGGTGCGACTGAAGAGCCTCATGCGCGAGGCGTAGATCCAGGTATCCTGGAGGAACGTGTTCGGTGCTGCTGTCTGCGTCTGGCTCATGCGTATCTCCCTTCCCCCCGGCCCAGGCGCATCGACGCGCGCAGGAACCCGAGGAGCGACAAAACGACTTTGAATGGCTTCGAGACGACCGTCCGGGTGTCCCAGGCGGCGGGACCGCGAAGGACCACTTTCCATCCGATGGCGCGATAGATGTAGCTCGCGGCCCCGATGGCGAGCGACGCGCGCCACGGAAGGAACTTCAAGCCCGCGTTCCCGTTCCGGTAGCACGCTTCGGCCTCGCGCACGAGCCTTCGCGTGACCTCGGCCACGCGCTCGCGGTTGGCGGCGTCCGCGACGGCGGCGGGCGCGGTCCCCACCCCTTTCTCGCGCAGCCACTCGAGCGGAAGGTAAACGCGGCCCAGAGCCGCGTCGTCGAGCACGTCCCGCGAGATATTCGTCATCTGCATCGCGATCCCCAGCTCGGCCGCGTTCCAGAGCGCGCGCTTGCGCGAGACGCCCATCACGTGCGCCATCATCAGGCCCACCGTGCCGGCCACGCAGTAGCAGTAACGCCTGAGGTCGGACACGTTCTCGTAGGCCGTGCCCCGGAGATCCATTTCCATTCCGTCGAGAAGCTCGAGCGCGTGGATCTCCGGAATCCCGTGCCTGCGCACCACCCGCGAGAACGCCTCGAACACGGCGCGGTCGGGCCCGTCGGTCACCTTGCCCAGGAACGCGTCATGGGTCTTCGCGCGAAGCTCGGCCAGACGTTGGAGCCCGAGCTCCGCGTCCGGGCAATCGTCGATCTGGTCGTCGCAGTGGCGGCACCACGCGTACACGAAGCTCGCCGCTTCGCGCAGCTCCGGACGGAAGAATCCCGCAGCGAACGAAAAGCTCTTCGAGCCCGCCTGAAACGTCCTTTCGCAGCTCTGCGAGAGGTTTCGGTCGTCCGCGGAAATCCCGGTATCAGGCATACGAAAGCCCCGATGCCTCCGTCGCGCCCGAGGGCGCGAGCTCGCCCGCGCGGTCCTGCAGGATCACGGAGACGGTGGCCTTGGCCGAGTTGATGACGCCCGGAAGGCCCGCGCCCGGATGGGTACCGGCCCCGACGATGTACATGCCCTCGATCTTCGCATCGCGGTTCTTCGCGCGGAAGTACGCACTCTGCGTGAGGATCGGCTCGAGCGAGAAGGCCGAGCCCCAGTGCGCGTTGAGCTCCGTGCGGAAGTCCTCGGGCGTGAAGATCCGCTGGGTAACGAGGTTCTCGCGAAGCCCCGGAAGCTGGTGCTTCTCGAGGTACTCGAGGATGCGGGCCCCGTACTTCGGCCCCTCGGTCTTCCAGTCGATCTTGCCCTTGTCGAGGTGCGGGACCGGCGAGAGCGCGTAGAAGCTCGAGCAGCCCTCAGGAGCGAGCTCCGGGTCCGACTGCGTCGGGTTGTGCAGATAGAGCGAGAAGTCGTCGGCGAGCTTGCCTTCCACGAAGATGTCCTTCAGCAGCTCGCGGTATCGCGGCCCGAAGAGCACGGTGTGGTGGGCCACGTCCGGATACTTCTTCTTCGTGCCGAAGTAGATCACGAAGAGCGACATGCTGTGGCGCATGCGCGAGAGCTTCTTGGCCGTCGGGCGCGCCGAGGGCGCGTTCCTGAGCAGCTTGTCGTAGGTATGCACGACGTCCGCGTTGCTGACCACCACCGACGCCTCGAACTGCTCGCCGGCCTTCGTCCTCACCGCGCGCACTTTCGTGCCTTCGGTCACGATCTCGTCGACCTCGGCGTTGAGCGCCACCCGGCCTCCCATGTCCTCGAGCAGCTTCACGAGGGACTGGACGAGCGCGCCCGTCCCGCCCTTGGGGAAGCTGACCCCCCAGTTGCGCTCCAGGAAATGGATGAGCGTATAGATGGAGGAGGAGCTGAACGGGTTTCCGCCGACGAGCAGCGAGTGGAAGCTGAAAGCCTGCCTGAGCTGCGGGTCCTTGATGTACTTCGCGACCATCGAGTAGACGGAACGGAACGCCTGCAGGCGCATGAGCTGCGGTGACACCCGGATCATGCTCCACCAGTTCAGGAAGGGCACGTCCACGAGCTTCTCGTAGCCTTCCTTGAAGACCTCCTTCGAGTAGGCGAGGAACCTCACGTAGCCGTCGGCGTCCTTCGGGTTCTTGGCGCGGATCTGGCTGAGCGTGTGCTCGAGGTCGGCATCGTAGTCGAACGTGTACCCGTCCTCCCAGGCCAGCCGGTAGAACGGCGTGACGGGAAGCAGCTTCACGTAGTCGTCGATCTTGCGGCCCGAGAGCGCGAAAAGCTCCTCGAGGCAGTGCGGAGCCGTGATGACCGTCGGGCCCGCGTCGAAGGTGAAGCCCTTGTCGCGGAACACGTACGCGCGGCCGCCCGGGAGGTCGCGCTTTTCCAGCACGGTGGTGTCGTAACCGGCCGCCTGGAGGCGGACCGCGGCCGAAAGGCCCCCGAACCCGCTACCGATGACCACTGCCTTGGGCTTGCCCTGACTCTTAACCATAAGACCTCTCCAGCATTGCCAGCACCTCGTAAAGCTCGGCGCACTCGTTCGGATGGCTCCGGCCGTAGGCGGCGTCGAGCTTCTTCTTCCACGCCGCGCCCCGCGCGGTCGCCGCCGCCCGGAGCCGCGAGACGAGCTCGTTGATCTCCACCCACGGCTTCAGGAACGAGTCGTCCGGAAGGCAGCGGATCGCGTGCACCCAGCGCGCGTAATCGGCCGCGTCGAGCTCCTTCGCCGCGATCGCCCACACCCACGACGGACGCCTGAGCAGCAGGTCCTCGTAACGCTTGGACTCGGGGATCGAGCCGTTCTTCGAGGCCGAGAAGTTCCCGATGTCGTCATAAGCCTGCAGGATCACGCCGAGCTCCTTGCCGAGCTTGGCGAGCTGCCGGATGCGGGCCGAGTCCGCGCCCGCCACGTGCCCGCCGAGCTGCATGGCCAGCGCCATGAGCGCGCCCGTCTTGAGCTCGAGCGAGGCGACGCAGAGCTGGTAGACCTTTTCCTGCGGGATCTCGTCGATGCGCGTGCCGACGTCGATGGCCTGGCCGAAATGGGCCTCGACCAGCACCTCGTGGCAGTCGCGGTACAGCTCGAGCTCGCGCCTGGGCTCGAGCCCCAGGCCGCGGATCTCGTGGAGCGGCCAGAAGTAGAGCCAGTTGCCCGCGTTCAGCGCCTTGGCGACCCCGTGCCGCAGGTGCAGCGTGGGGCCGTTGCGCCGGACGCGGCTTCCGTCCTGGATGTCATCGACGATCAGGGCGCCGGCGTGGATGGCCTCGACCACCCGGGCGGCCGCCTCGCAGCGGCGCTCGAGCTTCGGGGTCATCCGTTTCCCGTCGAGGGCGAGCTCGCAGGCCAGCCTGACGAGCCTCGAGCGAAACTGTTTTCCGGGCCGCGAGAGAAACTCCTCGAGCGGAAGGAGCAGCGAGCTCGTGACCGCGCCAAGCACTTCGTCGTTGAAGTTCGCCCCGACCCAGGGGGCGATCTCGGGCTTGCGGGGAAGTAATGCCTTCATGTGCGTGCTTCTCCTTTATACGTGTAAATGGACCTGAGGGCCCTCCCGACCGGTACCGGGGGACGACCCATGAGAATCCGTGCGATATCCAGGGCGCTGGTGCGGCCCGCGTAAAAGCGCTCGATCAGCCCTTCGGGCAGCCGGTAAAAACGCTCGAGAACCCTGTACCGCTCGCGCGGGAGCGCGGCTCCGAAAAGCATGCGGTTCAGGATCAGATAGAAGCGGCTCTGCGACTGCCTGGCCTGCTCCTGCCGCGCGAGAAAGCGACGCACGGACTCGGTCGTGAGCTCGGGAAGCGCGGCGATGCCGAGCGCGGTCCGCACCGCCAGCGGAAGCGAATACCCCGTGGTCTCGTGGAAGAACGAAGCGCGCACTCCGATGCGGGCCACCACCGGACCCGGCGGTTCGGCCGCGCCCTCGACCGGGATCGGAAGCGCCGCCGCCTCGGCGCGCTCCACTCGCGCGATCCTCCAGCCCCGCTTGGCCGCGTACGCGCGGATCTCGGCCTCGAACGAGGCCGCGTCGATCTCGGGCGACGCCGAATAGCGCGTGTCCTCGATCAGCAACCTGCGCTCGCTCCCCGGCCAGGGAAGCACGTAGAAAAAACGGAACCCGTCGAGCTGATCGACGGTCGCATCCATGAGAGTCGGCCGCGAAAGGCCGTGAGCGTTCTCGAGCTCGAGATCCAGGCCGACGAACTTCTGCCAGCCCCCGAGTCGAAGCGCGGATCCGAAGCCGCGCGCGTCGATCACGCACCGGGCCTCCGAGCCGTCGAGCGCGCCGACGGCCTCTCCGTACCGCACGGTCTCCCCCAGCCGCTCGCTCAGCACCTCGTGGAACCGCTCGGAGCGGATGGAATGATAAGAGCCCTCGAGCGTCCTGCGATGCGCGGGAAACGCGACGTCGTAGCCCGACCAGCTCCCGCACACGAGCGGCGCGATCCATTCGCGCTCGTCGGCCGTGAGATCGCCTCCGTGAAAGGACCAGGTATGATTGCCGCCCAGGGTGGCGGACCTCTCGACCAGACGGACGCTCGCGTCCGGACGGCGCGAGCGAAGCGCCCACGCGAGCAGCGAGCCCGACAGTCCCCCGCCGGCGATCAAGACCGAGGCCGCGCTCATGGCTTCCCGCCCTGCTCGGAGAGGGCCGACACCAGCCGCGGGAGCAGGCGCTCCTTGACCGAGTTGAACTTCGACTTCGCGGTTCCCTTGGCGATCATGAAGAAGATCGGCGAAAGCGCGTACCAGGGACGCTCGACGCGGATGTCGTTCCTAAGCTCGATGAGCATCCCCTCGCCCGCCACGCGGGCGTTCGCGGAGAAGCCCACGGCCTTGAGGTAGCTCGCGAGCCCGCGGCCTGAAACCTCGCGCGATCTCGTCTGGTAGAGGAGCTCCGAGCTCCCGTCGTCCAGGATGCGCGCCTCCTCGCGAATGGAAACCTCGCCGTCGGACTCCTTCACGCGCGAGGTGGAGTCAAAAGCGAGCCCGCGCATCCCGCGTTCCTCGATGCGCACGGGCTCCCCGTGGATCTCGCGCTCGGCCTTCAAAACCCGCTCGATCATCGCGCGAATACGCGGGATCGCCGCCCTGCCCGTTGCGCCCGGCATCCGACATTGCATCACGAGCGAGCCGACGAAAGTCCCGTCGTCCATTCGCGGGGGCTCGCTCCACTGCGCGTCCTCGCATGACCATTTCGGCCCGGACGCCATCGCCTGAGCTGAAAGACCGAGGAGGCATACTGCGGCTGCGAACTTCTTCAGTGGCTGGGTTTCCACTCGAGTCGGAGACCTTTCGGGTAGGGTTCAAACAGCGTCTGGCTCTGAAGATAGGCGATAGAATGCTTCTTGACTAGGTGACTCAGCAAAGTAAGCGGTGCGGCAAGAGGAATTTCTCCGCGGCGATATTCCGCGAATGTTTCCAGGATCTGCTGCTTCTCGTTCGTGCCCAGCTCGTCCTTGAAGTAGCCGAGAATATGCTCGAGCGCGTTGACGGTCCGCGCCGGTCGCGCCGGCTTGGCCAGCGTGGGCATGAATTCCTCGCGGTAACGCTCGACGACGCGCCTGGCGGGTTCCCTGTTGGGATTCGAGGCGATCTGCCCCAGCCGCGTGTACGCCTTCGGATCCCGCGCCAGAAGCAGCAGCTTGTAATCGCGGTGGAACTCCTGGAGCGCCGAAATGCGGGCGGCCACTTCGCGGAGCCGGTCCCATGCGAATACCTGCGTCACGAAGCGCTCCCTTTGCTCGGCATCCATGAGCCGCCCCTCCTCGATGATGGGCAGCCCCGGGAAGGCATGGGCGAGGCGGGCGGCGAAGAGGCCGCGGCCCTCGCGCACGGGAGGCTTCGACCCCGACCGGTAGACGAGCACCCGCTCGAGCCCGCACGACGGCGAATTCTTCTTCAGCACGTACCCGTCGATCCGCTGTGCCTCGAGCCGATCGACCAGCTTCGCCGAGGTCGAATGGGCGAGCTCCGTGTAGTCCCGCCCGCTCTGGTGGCCGATGATGCGCGGGTTCACCAGCGCGCCTTCGAGCTTCAGCGTCTCCCGGGGAGCGCCGAGGCCCATTTCCATCTCGGGGCAGACCGGCACGAAGGTGACGAATCGCGACAGCTCTCCGACGATCCAGTCCTGCCTCTTGTGGTCCCCGTTGTAACGGACCGGATGCCCGAGGAGACAAGCGCTGATCCCGATCTTCGGCCGAATCCTCAACGCCTACTCCCCCTTTCCTGCAATGCCCGCTCGAGCTCCCCAAGCGTAGCAAGGTGGCGCACGCGGCGCGAGTCCTCCTTCGACAGATCGAGCATCGAGCTCGCCGCGCTCCCCCCGACCCAGAGAGAGACGTCCCTGGGAAGAAGCCGAATCAAGGAGCGGACGTACCGGCGATAGTCGGCCGACCCGGGTCCCGAGCGCGATGCGGTCATGCCCAGGATAACGACCGACGCGCCGAGCTTCCGGGCGGCGGCGGCCAGATCCGCGGCGGGCAGGCTGCACCCCAGATAGTGATCCGGAAAGCCCGCGAGCGACACCAGGCAGCCCGAGATCAGCGCGCCGAACTCGTGACGGTCGCCTTCGGGCGTGCCTTCAACGAAGATCGGAGCCCCCGGCGCGAAGCGCGGAGGATTGGGAACGTGGATCCGGTCGAGCTCGGCGCGGATGACCTGCGAGAGCGCGTGCTCCTGCGCCACGGACAGCGTCCCCGCGTCGACGCGCAAGCCCACCTCAGCCAGCACCGGCACGATCACCTCGAGGGCGAAATCGCGGGCGCGCAGATCGAGCCTCGCGCGGGTCAGCGTCGCGCTCAGGGCGTCGAGCTCGAAGCGCTCGAGCAGGCGAAGAACCCGCGCGACCCAAGGTTGCGCGCGACCCTCCGCCGGTCGATCCGCTCCGGCCTGCGCCTCGGCGTCATTGGCCGCGGCCGCTGCAGTCTCCGCGCGCTCCGCGGAGCCGTCTTCCGCTTCGGCCAGGCGCGCGAGCCGGGCCTGTGCAAGCCCCGCCACCGTGCCGATCGAATGCCCCCGAGCCACGAGCCTCGCGAGCAGCTTGAGGCGCTCGACGTCGGCGAACGAATAGATTCTCCGTCCGGTCGGCGTGCGGCCCGGCTGAATCGCGCCATAGCGCTTTTCCCAGGCCCGCAGGGTGAAACCGCTGACGCCCGCCAGGCGCGTGACCGCCCGGATTCCAAGCTGCTTTTGCCGGGCGTGGTTCTTGATCGAGTTCTTCATGACGGGTTGCTGGAGGTTCTCGCGGAGAAAAGCCGCGCTCTGTCTAACTTTAGTCTAACTTTCTATTGTTGAATTCTATGCAAAATCGAGTCAGAAACAAGAGTAAGATGAAGATTCTATTAACCGGGGCCACCGGCTTGATCGGAACATCCACTGCACGAGCACTCTTCGCCGATGGCCACGAGCTGGTCGTGCTGGGTCGAAAACCCGGCACGATCAGCGAAAAGCTAGGCTTTCCCGTGGAAGCGCATGAATGGGACTCCTCGACGCGACCGGACCTTTCCCGACTCGGATCGATCGATGCTGTGATCCATCTCGCCGGCGAGTCGATCGCCGAGGGTCGCTGGACCCGGGCCAAGAAGGAGTCCGTGCTGAGATCGCGGGAGGAGGGAAGCCGCCTCCTTTATGATGCCGTCGCCGCTCTCCCGGAAGACGCGCGCCCCACGGTCGCGATCGCGGCGTCGGCGATCGGAATCTACGGCGACCGCGGAAGCGAGATCCTGACCGAGGAATCCGACGACGGCACGCGGTCCCCGAACCCCGGAGCGCGGTTCCTCGCTGAAGTCTGCTCGAAGTGGGAAGCTCAGACCCTGCGCAGGATCGCGGGCGTGCGCGTCGTCGCGCTGCGCTTCGGAATGGTTCTTTCCTCAGAGGGAGGAGCGCTCGCCGCGCTCCTCCCTCTGTTCCGTTCCGGAGGAGGCGGCCCCGCCGGGAGCGGATCCCAGTGGATGAGCTGGGCGCACATCGCCGACGTCGTCGGCGTGATCCGCCACGCGCTCTCCCAGCCGAACGTCGTGGGCGCCGTCAATGTCGTATCCCCCCACCCAGTGACGAATCGCGAGTTCACCCGGGCGCTCGCCAGGGCGGTACGCAGGCCCGCCCTTCTTCCCGCCCCCGGCCCGGCTCTCAAGCTCGCGCTGGGCGAGAAGGCCACCCTCGTCCTGGGCAGCCAGCGCGTGCTTCCGGCCAAGCTCGCGGGGACGGGTTACAGGTTCAGCTTCCCCGAGATCGCCGACGCCCTTCGCGACCTCTGCTCGACCCGCAGGATCGACAGCTTCCAATGGATCGACCGCCCGGTTTCCGAGGTCTTTCGGTTCTTTTCCGACGAGAGGAATCTCGAGAGGATCACTCCTCCCTGGCTCCAGTTCCAGGTGCTCGGCAAGTCGGATCCCGAGATCCGTCCGGGAACCCTGATCGAGTACCGGCTCAGGCTCCACAAGCTGCCGCTCACCTGGAAGTCGAGGATCGACGTCTGGGAGCCGGGCCGAAAGTTCCGCGACACGCAGGTCTCGGGCCCTTACCGCCGCTGGGAGCACACGCACCTCTTCCAGGAGGCGCGCGGTGGAACCGTGATCCGTGACGAGATCCGCTACGAGCTTCCCCTGGGGGCGCTGGGCGAGACCGTTGCCGGCGCCTGGGTCGCGGGCGACGTGAGAAGGATCTTCGAGTTCAGGCGCAAGACCATCGAAGAGATTTTCGGGCGGCGCCCGACGGCCTAACGGAGCTCGGGCATCGATGGCCCGAGCTACCGCGGCATGCAGCCGCACGAGTCGAGTGTCCAGCCGCAGTAGATCATGCCCGACGAGCCGCTGCATCCGCCTCCGGAACCGCAGCACTCGACCGTCCCTCCGCCGCAAGGAGGGCATCCCAGGCACAACGGGCCGGCGCCGCAGCCCAGAGCGCCGTCCACGTACCCGCAGCAGTCCGGATGAGCGTCCGGAGAAGCCGCGAGACCGACGATCAGGAATGCGAGCGCTAGAAGCAATCTACCCTTGATCATAAAGTTCATGGTAGGTTGCCAGCCCGGGCGCCTCAAGTAGAATTCAGGATCGAATACCCCTGGATCCGCTTGCAGGAGGAGCTCGAGCGAGAATGACGAAATTTCTGTTGGCTATCAGTACACTTTCCCTTGGCGCTCAGCACGCGTCGGCGGCGACGATCCTCTCGTTCAGTCAGAAGTCGGGGCGCTCGGAGGCGAAGATCGTCCGGGTGACGGCTGTCCCGCCCTCGAGGATCAAGGTCGAGTACCTGACGAGGAACCAGCCTCAGACCACGGTGATCTGGGATATCTCAACGAAAGTCACGCGCACGCTTGACCACGCGACACGGACGTTCACCGAAACGAGGCCAAAGGACCTGCAGAAGGCCCTTGACGAGGTCAAAGACCCCAAGCGCAGAGCGACGCCGGCCGTGCGCCTCAAAGGAGGCGCGATCCGAAGGATACTCGGAGAGGAGTGCATTCCTGAGGAGATGAGGGCCGGCACGAAGCCTATCTGGAGGGCCTGCTACCTACCCGCATCGTCCTTCGGACTGGATAAGCAGGCGATTGCGCTCCTCGCGCATGCGGGGTTCGCGCGCTCCGACGGCGGGGCGAACCTGCTGGGATGGAAGCGAACGCTGAGCTCGGGCGCGGCCGACTTCGAGCTGGAGCTTGTTTCGCACGACGCGAAGGCGCCTGATCCCGATCCCGGCTTCTTCTCCGTTCCTCCCGGCTTCAGGAAGTCCTCCCAGAGATGACCTCCTTCACGAGCCTCTCATCTCTGGCGCTGGACGCGTTTTACGAAGTCGCCCGCGCGGGCCAGTTCTCGAAAGCCGCCAAGGCGCTCTCCATCACGCAGTCGGCTCTTTCACAGAGAGTCGCGAAGCTCGAGGACGAGCTGAAAACCACTCTCATCGTGCGCGACCCCTCGGGCCTCAGGCTCACGCCCGCCGGCGAGGAGCTCCTGGGCTACTGCAGAATCCGACAGGGCCTCGAGCGCGAGTTCGTCGACCGCGTGCGCGCGGGGGGCGGGCAGGCCGCGCAGGCCATGCCCTTGTCCGGCCTGATCCGAGTGGTGGGCTACGCCACGGTCATGCGCTCGGCGGTGCTCCCTCCGCTCTTCGATCTGGCCCGCGAGCATCCGGATATCGCTCTCGAGACTTTCACGCGGGAGCTCCACGAAGTTCCCCGCATGCTCCGCTCCGGAGAAGCGGATTTCGCCCTGCTCGATCACGCCCCCGACTCCGATCAGTGGGAGTCCGTGTTGCTCGGGCACGAGCGTTACGTGCTCGTCGGCGCGCAGGCGAAGAGCCTCAAGCTCGCCGAGCAGACCTACATCGACCATGACCCCGCGGATGCGATCACGCTCCGCTACCTGGCGCTGAACGGAGTGCCTCGCGCCTCGAGAATCCGACGGGTGTTCCTCGACGAGACCTACTCCATCCTCGACGCGGCGGCTGCCGGTCTCGGGCTCGCCGTCGTGCCGGTCCATCTGATCGAGAGCCGCGGGGATCTCGCTCGCGTCCCGGGCCTTCGCCCGATGGAAGTGCCGGTTCACCTGGTCTATCCGAAACAGGCCTACTACACGGCGCTTCAGAAGGCCGTGCTCGGCGCGATCCGCGCGGGCGCGGGAAAGCTGCTCGCGCGGGTCTCCGAAGACTAGCTAGCCCGGCGGAAGGAACGACGGGTCGATCGACCACCATCGCGCGAACGCGCGATCGTGCCACCAGGTCGGGCCCCAGCCGGGCGCGTAGGCCGAGTCCTGGGAGTTCGGCTCAAAAGGCCGGACCTGCACGATCCGGGGCGCGACATCCACGCGGTCGAAGCGAGTCGCCTCGGCGCCGACGGGAGCCACCTCCCAGGAGAACTCGAACTCGGGAATGACCGACGCCGAGCGCGCCTCCTCGGGGAGCTCGAAGAACAGATTCAGCTCTTGCCGCTCGCCGGCGGCCACGACCACCTCTTCGCCCTTCTTACTCACGGGAGTCTTCCCAGACAGATTCACCCAGGACGGGAGGGCCAGACCGATTCCGTCGATCCTGATCTTCTGCCGCGAAGGGTCGACGCGCCAGTCTTCCGTCTCCCGCGCCTTTCGCTCGGATCGCAGGACCTCCATCCGCACGTGGAGCGCGCGGATCTTTTCCGCGCCCGGGAAGGGCTCGATCTCGACCACGCCTCGCGAGGAAACCACCACCGAGCCGCGCCTCTCCCCTTCCCGCGGCAGCTCGTACTCGGCCCGGGTCCCCACGCTGACGCCATCGGAGGAGGTTTCCGAAGGCACGTAGCTCGCCCGGTTGGTGCTGGCGATCGTTCCGCAGCCGCTCGCCAGCGCGCACAGGATCAGGAAAAGGTGCCTTCCCATGTCATGCCTCCCATCCCATGACTCGAAGCAAGACACATTCCGGTTCGCCGCTTCTGGTGGTAGCCTGCAGCCGTGCGATCCAACGATCTGAATGAATTCCTGAATGAGGCATGGAAGGGCTACGTCGAGCTGACGCCTGATGCTCCCCGGGTGCACCGTCTGCTTTCCGACCGGGGCGAGAGGATCATCAACGACCACGTCGCCTTTCGAACGTTCAACCTTCCGGGCATCACCCGATTCGAGATCGGGCGGATCTTCGAGGCCTGGGGGTACGTGAGAAGCCCGGAGGAGCTCGAGTTTCCCGAGAAGAAGCTCCTGGCCTCGTACTGGCTTCCCCCTGGCAGCTCCCTTCCCAAGATCTTCGTCAGCGAGCTCGTGCTCGAGAAGGTCTCCGCGCCGCTGCGTTCCTGGATCGAGGGCTTCGCGACGCACGCGCCGCGCCCGGCGACCGCCGAGCTCCTGCTTCGACCGAGCTGGCCCGCCGTGCGGTTCTCCGACTACGAGCGCTTCTACTCCGAAAGCGAGTACGCGGCCTGGACGGCCGCCTTCGGCATCCGGGTCAATCACTTCACCGTGCTCGTGAACGAGCTCAAGACGTTTCCCGGGCTTCAGGGACTGAACGAGTTTCTCGTCTCGAATGGCTTCGAGCTAAACGCCTCGGGCGGCTTGATCAAGGGGACTCCGGCCGAGCTCCTCGAGCAGTCGTCCACGCTCGCGCGCAAGGTCCCGTGGAAGTTCGCCGACGGCACACACGAGGTGATGGGCTGCTACTACGAGTTCGCGCGCCGCTATCCCGTTCCGGGCACGGGCGAGCTCTTCCAGGGCTTCATCCCGAAAAGCGCCGACAAGATCTTCGAGTCGACCTTCGAGAAGAGAAGAAACCCGTGAAGACGAAGAGCCCGAGACGGCCCCCGAAACGGCCAAGGAAACCCGGACCGAGCCGCCTGCCTCCGGCGCCGAAGCC
>CAYZKI010000017.1:11430-19741 GCA_964478745.1 uncultured Bacteriovoracaceae bacterium | reverse complement strand
GTGTCGGCCGACGGCCGGGACTTCCACCTCGAGCTGGGCTACCGCATGCCCACGCTCGCGTGCATGACCGACGCGGACATTTTCCAGGACTCCTCCGGCACCTGGGTCATGCTCTTCTCGAAGGCCCTCGAGTCGAGCGGTCGCGGTTCCGGAAGCTGCTCGTTCACGACGGCCAGCCCTCCCGTGCCGAACTCGACGCTTTACCGCGCGACGAGCTCGACGCCGAACGGCACCTTCGTGACCGACTCGTATTCCGTGACGGGATCAGGGAACATCTCGTCGACGCTCGAAGATCCGGCGTCCTCGACCTTCTACACCTACACGACCAGCTCCGGCAGCATCGACGTGAGCACGTATACGTCGGCCGGGCTCAGCTCCACCACGAGCCTCGGGCTCGGAACCTCGAACGCGTACGACCCCTCGATGGTCTACCTGCCCTTGAGCTCGCAATACATCCTGTTCTACAAAGAAGAAGGTTCGCCCGCGCAGATCCACAAGGCCGTTTCCTCGAGCCCCACCTCCGGCTTCACGATCGATACGACTCCGGTGGTGGAGGGAAGAGTTCCAGGCGCGGTCGTCGTCGACGACACGATCTACCTCTACTACTCGACGCCCTCGAGCGGATCGATCCAGATGATCAAGAGCGAGGACGGAGGAAGCACCTGGACCTCTCCTTACTCCATCGCCGTCGCTCCTCCCGGCGCCGCGGATCCGCATCCGGTCCCGTACGAGTAGGAGGGGGGCAGCGGGCTGCTACAAGGTCTTCGAGTCGATCACGAACCGAGGGCATTTCAGGAAACCGAACGAATTCGACGCCATGGAGGTGCTCCTCCTTGCGGCAAGGCGTGTCCGAAAAGACACGCACCCAACAGTAATGCTGCGCGTTATAATGGTGTTTTAAGGGGGCCTCGGGTGAAATCACGAATTCATGGCTGGACGTTCGTCCTCGCGCTCGTCGCGGGCGCGTGCACCGAAGGGACTCGCGTGAACCGCGCGGGAAGCGCGTCGAATCTCGAAGAGCTTCCCACCTTCCCCACCCGTCCGACGACCACGACCAGCACCACCCGCCCTCCGGGCAGCACGACCACCAGTTCGACGACGAGCACGACCTCGACCACGGGCCCGTCGGGCACCACGACGACCACCGGCCCCGTCGCGACGAGCAGCACGACCACGACCACGACCACCACCACGACCACCCTTAGAACGACCACCACCACGAATCCGATGCCGGGCGGGGCGGTTTTCCCGCCGCCTTTCGACGCTCAGGCCGTCTACACGCAGACGGTCCACGTCTCGCCCTCCGGCAACGACAGCGCCGCGGGCACGCGCGAGGCGCCGTTCCGCACGCTGGGACGCGCTCTCCAGGGCGCGGGCCCCGGCCGCCAGGTCATTCTCCTGGCAGGCACCTATGGCCCTCTCGGAAGCTTCGCCGGCCTGCAGGGCACCGCTTCGAATCCGATCAAGATCGTGGGCGAAGGCACCGTCACGGTCTCGGGCGGCTCCACGGGCCTCTCGCTCCAGGACCCTCGCCACGTCGTCCTGGAGAACATCGCGGTCCAGAACACCTCGATCCATGGCATGAACATCGATGACGGCGGCTCTTACGACACCCCCGCCGGCCCGCTCATCCTCAGGAACATCCGAATCCGGAACGCGGGCACCGGCGGGAACGTGGATTGCCTGAAGATGTCGGGCGTCGACCAGTTCTACATCGACCAGAGCGAGTTCTCGAACTGCAACGCGGGCGAAACCATCGACATGGTGGGCTGCCACAACGGCATCGTCACGCGCAGCTACTTCCACGACACTCCGGCGCACGGGCTCCAGACCAAGGGCGGAAGCTCGGACATCCTGATCCACGGCAACGTGTTCCGCGCGATCGCGGGCCACTCGCTCCAGATGGGCGGGAGCACGGGCGACCCGTACGTCCGCCCGCTCAACGCGCCTTATGAAGGCGAGCGCATCCGCGCCGTCGCGAACCTCGTCCTGCAGGCCGGTCAGGCCTCCTTCAACTTCCAGGCGTGCAACGAATGCGTGGCCCTGCACAACACCGTGGTCGGCCCCGGCCGCTACCTGATCCGGATCCTCGGCGGCGGCCGCGACACCGGCCCGATCATCCGGAGCCGCAACGGGCACGTGGTGAACAACATCATCCAGGGCCAGGTGACCGCGGGCATCGTCAACGTCGACTCGGGCGGAAACGCTGAGCCCGGCACGTTCCAGTTCGCCAACAACCTCTGGTACCAGATCAACTACAACGGGAACCCGGGAGGCGGCGTGCCGGCCGAGACGGGTGCGATCATCGGCCAGGATCCTCAGTTCGTGAACCTCGCCGGCGGCGAGTACGGCATCCAGCCGACGAGCCCGGCCGTGAACCGCGGCAGGATCACTGACCCGTCCTGGAGCCCGAACGTGGACCGGGCGCGGACCGGCCGCGGAAACGCCCCGGACATCGGCGCTTACGAAGCCAACCAGTGACCGACCCGGGTCCAAATCGCTTGCCTGGCGCGCGCCGCTCCGGCTAAGTTGGCCGCCGAATGACCGACCCGGAGAACCACGACAGCCGCTGCGCCTCCTGCCGCAAGGCCTTGAACGGCAGGACCGACTTCACCTGCGAATGCTGCGGCGAGCGCGCGTGCAAGTCCTGCCAGGAATTCCTCCCTGAAGGCACGTTCTCTTTCCTCTCCACGGTCCCCGAAACCCTGCGCCATTCCCGCTACTGCCGCGTCTGCCACGAACGCGAGGTGCTGCCCGCGCTGGACGCTTACAACGAGAGCATGGAAAAGGCGCGCGGCCTGAACTTCATCTTCAAGGGGCACGGACGGGCCATCCCCGTCCTCCGCCGCGCGCAAGAAGCGATCCGCATCGAGGATTGCGCCGACCGCGACGAGACGATCCTCCGCATGGCCTTCCGCGCGGTCGAGCTCGGCTTCAACGCCGTCATCGAGGGCGTCGTCACCTCGGAAAAGGTGCGGAACGAAGGCTACCAGACCTCGCGCTGGAAAGGCTCGTGCGTGCCGGTCGAGCTGGACGTCGAGCGCTTCGAGCGCCGCAGCCGGGACGACGACTGAGGCTTACGGCGCCTTCTCGCCCGACGCGGGATCGAGCTTGAGAGTGAAGCCGCTCTGCGTGCCGGGTGCGCCCCCCACCTGACTTGCGCCGAGATCGGCCGCCGTGGTTCCCGCGACGCGCAGGCTCCCGGCCGGATCGATGACCATGTTCGTGAGTTCGGAGTGTCCCGAGCTGGCTCCGGTCTGAGTCGACCAGAGGTGCGCGCCCGACGGATCGAACGCCGCGACGGCGACGTGCTTGGCGCCGAGCGCGCCGTACAGCGTGCCTCCCAGGTCGCCGGTCGTGGTTCCGGCCCAAAAGATCCGATCGGACGGCCCTTCCATGATCTTAGCCTGGCTGCCGATCGTGGTTCCCGCTCCGCCGCCGATCTGCACGACCCAGCTCATGGCCCCGGTCGAGTCGAAGCGCGCCAAGACCGCGTCGGTCGTCCCATGCGAGCCGACCTGAGTGCTCCCCGGAATCACTGCGCTGCCCCCCAGAGTCCCCACGAGAATGAAGTCGCCCGGAGTCGACTGGAGGAGCATGCCGCCGGAAACACTCATGTTGGCGGCCGTAGCCCCCAGCTGAGAAGCGTAAGCCTGCGTGCCGTCGTCGTCGATGGCCGCGATGAAGGCGTCCAAAGCGCCATCGGCTCCATACTGAGTCGCGCCCGAGAGAGTCCCGTTGGTCTGTCCGATCACGATGAATCGATAGTTTGGCGGCCCGCCGCTCAGGGGAACGGCGAGAACCTGCCGCGTGAAGCTCGAATTCCCGGCACCGGCTCCGATCTGATTGATCCAATTCACGGCTCCAGCGGGGGAAAACGAAGCCAGCACCGGGTCCTGCGCGGAATGAGTCCCGAGCTGGGTCGAGCCCGTGAGAACGCCGCCGGTATACCCGCCGACCACGAAGTTTCCCCCCGTAAGGCTCCATCCACCGGGCTCGAAGCTGGAATATGTGGCCGCGCCCGCCCCGTACTGATAGGCCCACTGGACCGCGCCGGACGAGTTGAGCTTCGCGATCACGGCGTCCTGATCGCCCCGGGTGCCGACGATCGTGGCGCCGCACCAGGTGGTCGCCCCGAAGAAGTTCGAGACATAGCCCGCGAGGTAGACGTTCCCGGCGGAATCCACAACCGGCAGCCATCCGTTGTTGTTCATGTTCGAGGGACCGATTCGGGTGAGCCAGACTTTGGCGCCCGTCGCGGCATCGATCCGCGCGATGAAGGCGACGTTGCCCGAGGTCCCGCCGCACGTGTTGTCCGGCGAAGGAGCTCCGCCCCAAGCGGAGCCATAGAGATAAGGGGTCAACTCGTCCGCGCCCAGGCGCAAGCCGACGTAAGAGAAGCCGCCGATTCCGCGGATCTCGCTCGTGTAGAGGATAGTGCCGTCGGCCGCCACCCGCGAGAGAAGCGCATGATCGCCGCCAGAGACGCTGTTGAGGAGCGTGCCTCCGAAGTCGCACTCGAATCCGGAGGTGCAGTAGCCGTAGACGTAGACATCGCTGGGGCCCGCCCGCTCGATGCCGAAGCTGGAATATGGCACCCCATCGCCAGGTCCCGGTCCGTACTCGACAGTCCAGAGCAGGTTGCCGGCAGGATCGAGCTTCATCACGAAGCCGTTGGTGCTCCCCCGGACTCCCTGAAGGGTGCCTCCGAGGGACGCGGTGCTCGTTCCCGCAACCCAGTAGCCGGTGTTGTCGGTGGTCTGGAGGATCTTCGTCACCGTCAGGGTAGAGCCCGCGCCCGCGCCGATCTGCTGGAGGGCGCGGGTCAGGTCGGGAGGAGCGGGTACGCTGGCCCCGCTGATCACGGAGTCGGACGCGCCGAACTCGCGAACGAGCGAGAGCTTGCAGCCACCGAGAGCAAGGGTGACCGCGAGGACGACGGAGAGCCGTGCAAGAGCAACTGAGTGCCCGACGAGGCCGGGCGTTCCGCATACGTGCATCTGCCTATAATTGTAGTAATACGCGGCGCGTTCTCCAATGAGTCGCCAGTTACCTGCGTCGCACGCGACACGCTCCCGACGGGAGCGCGTAGACACAGCGGAAGAGCCGGAATCCGCTGGGGGCGGCTACTTCCGGTAGCCCTGAAATAGGCGCCTCGCTACCCGCGCGAAAGCTCTTTCGAGATGTGCCCGTCGACCAGGAAGATCTCGCGCTGGGCGATGGCCGCGAAGTCCGGGTCGTGGGTGACCATGAGGATCGTGGTCTTCTGCGTGCGGTTGATCTCCTGCAGGAGGTCCATCACCACCTGCGCGTTCGCGGTGTCCAGGTTGCCGGTCGGCTCGTCGGCGAAGATGTACTTGGGCTTCATGATGAGGGCCCGCGCGATCGCCACGCGCTGCTGTTCGCCTCCCGACATCTGCGCGGGCAGGCTCTTGAGCTTCGCCTCGAGCCCGAACTTCCGGAGCAGGCCCGCCGCCTCGGCCTCGTACTTCTCGTGAAGCCCGAGGTTCCGCGGCGCGAGCAGCACGTTCTCCAGCGCGGTGAGCTCCGGGAGCAGGTAGTGGAACTGGAAAACGAACCCCACGTGCCGGGCGCGGAAATCGTGGATCTCCTCGGTCGACAGCGCCGACGAGAGCTTTCCCTCGATGACGAGCTCCCCTTCGGTCGGGAGGTCGAGCGTGCTCATGATGTAAAGCAGCGTGCTCTTTCCCGAGCCGGACCGGCCGGAGATCGAGACGAACTCCCCGTCCTTGACCTCGAAGTCGAGCCCGTGGAGCACGCGGGTGGCGGGCTTCCCGAACTCCTTGATGATCTTCCGCCCGATGATCGCCATGGCTCAGGAACTCCTGATGATGTCGAGCGGCGTGAGCTTGCTCGCGTGGCGCGCGGGAAGGATGCTCGCGATCATCGCCGAGATGATGGCCATCGCGAACGCTGTCAGGTAGTTGCGCGGGTCATGGGAGATGATCAGGTGAGTGATGCCCATCCCCTTCTTCAGGCCCGAGCCGAAGTCGATGCTCGCGATGCCCAGGTTGGCGACGTAGCCCAGCAACAGCCCGACGACGGCGCC
Organism: uncultured Bacteriovoracaceae bacterium; assembly: GCA_964478745.1. GTDB lineage: Bacteria > Bdellovibrionota > UBA1018 > UBA1018 > UBA1018 > CAYZKI01. The sequence goes on along the minus strand of CAYZKI010000017.1, from coordinate 13,671 downwards.
GGAGACGCCCAGGATCCATCCCTGAATGAGGAACAGGCTCAGGATCTTTCTCGGCGGGTAGCCGATCGACCGGAGAATGGCGATCTCCTTCTGCTTCTGCGTGATCATGATGCTGAGCACGTTGTAGACGCCGAAGCCCGCGACGATGAGGATCGCCGCGCTGATGGACCATCGGGTCACGTCCTGCACGTAGAACATCTGGAACAGGCTGGCGAAGGTCTCCTGCCAGCTCTCCACCTTGTCGCGGGTCCCGAGCTTCCACCGTTCGGCCACGTCGCGGGCGATGTCCATGTCGACGAGGTTCACCCAGATCTCGCCGATGCGGCCCGGGCTCTTGTTCAGCTGCTGGACGTCCGAAAGATGCGCGTAGAGGAGCGAGCGGTCGAGCTGCTCGTTCCCGAGCTCGAACGAGGCGACGATCTTGAACGGGCGGGGCTCGCCCGCGCCGACGGTGACCAGGACGGTGTCGCCGACCCGGGCGCCGACCTCCTCGAGGATGCCGACGCCGACCGCGAGCCGGTTCCCGCCGCCCGAAAGGTCCGTGAGATTCCCCGCCTTCATCGACTCTTCGAGCTTGGACACGCGGCGGAAGCGGTCGGGAACGATGCCGTTGAGCGCGGCCGCGTGCTGAATGTTCCCTTTTCCCACGATCACGTTCACGGTGAGGCCGGGCGCGTAGGCGACGACCTCGGGATCCGCCTTGAAACGGTCGAACCAGCCCTGGGGATACGAGATATGGGCCTCGTCCCGCTTGCCAGCCGGAGGCGAGATCCAGTTCAGCGCCTGGTCGGGATAGAGCCGGCGGCGGATGTCCTCCTCGGTGATCAGCTCGTCCGGCGCGGTGATGCGGATATGCGGGTTGTTGCTGAGCAGCTTGTCGACGAAGTACGCGCGCAGGCCGAGCTGCATGCCCGAGATCACCACGTACATCATGGTGCCGAGCGCGATGCCGAGGAGGATCAGCAGGGTCTGCCGCTTGCGCGAGAGCATCTGGCGGATCGCTAGGAAGTACATCGAGGCTCAGGCCCCCGTTTTCCTGCGAGGAATGATCAGCCGGTCCGTGTCCTTGATGTCGCCTTTGACGATCTCGGCCTTCTGCCCGTCGACGATCCCGACCTCGACCGGAACCTTGATGCGCTTGCCGTCGCGCTCGACCATGACGCTTCCCTCGGTGATCGAGGCCAGCGGCACGAGCAGCGCGCGCTCCTTCGTGCCGACCTCGATGACGACGTCGGCGGTCATGCCGGGCAGGATCCCGCTCGGCAGCTGCTCGGCGCGGATGCGCGCCAGGAACTCGTCGTTGCGCGAGTAGACGCTCTCGACCTTCCCGCTGTACCGGTCACCGCGCACGGTATCGAAGGTCATGCGCGCCACCATGCCCGGGCGGACGCGGAGGGCGCTCTGCTGCTCGAGCGCCACCTCCAGGTAGAGCTTGCTCAGGTCCTCGACGCGGATGACGGGGACGTTGGGAACGACCACTTCGCCGGGCGCGATCGTGACCGAGGTCACGGTTCCCGCGAAAGGAGAGCGGAACGAGGTCGACTCGAACCGGATCAGCGTCGCGCCTTTCATCACCTGTTGTCCCTCGACCACCAGCACCTCCTGCGCGGTGGTAAGCACCCCGATCTTCACCTCGTAGTGCCGGTCGGCCTTCACCTTGCCCAGGCCGTAGATCGCCTCCAGGATGGAGCGGTGCTCGGGCGCGGCGTACTCGCGCGAGCCGCGCCCGCCCAGGACGACGAGCGCGAAAGCCACCAGGACCGCTACGCTGACGATGATTCCCCACGACAACCGCTTCGACGGCTTCTTCATATTGAGTCCCGAGATCAAGCAAGCCATATACCCGGTTGATGCGGCGTAGGATGCTCCTCACGCCATGGGGCGAGGCGGCCTGTCAGATGATGAGCCGAATTGTCCCGTAGCTCGGTCGGCCATTCAAGTCGGAAGAAAGATGCGTTATCCTCGCCGGCACAGGCGGCGTGAACCATGGACATCGACTGGAAGCTTCTTCAGCCCGAAACGCTCCGTTCCCTCATCGAGGAGTTCGTCTCGCGCGACGGGACCGATTACGGCGAGCGCGAGGCCGCGCACGATACCAAGATCCGCCAGGTGCACCTCCTGCTCGAGGAAGGCAAGGCGAAGATCGTCTTCGACGCCGAGACCGAGAGCTGCGACATCCGCGAGGTCGAGCCTACTGGTCGACCTTCTTCTCCGGGGAAATGAGCGTCGGGCTCCCCCCGG
>CAYZKI010000017.1:0-11420 GCA_964478745.1 uncultured Bacteriovoracaceae bacterium | reverse complement strand
CGCACCCAGGGATCGCCGGGGTTGACCCACTCGCGCAGGCGGTTGCGGCGCGCGGAGAGGATCCGGCGAAGCCTTCCGTCATCGTCCTCGTCGTAGATCTCGCCGATCACTTCCTCGAAGATGTCCTCCATCGTCACGATGCCCACGTGCTGGGCGCCCGTGAAGACGATACTGAGGTGGCTGCGCCTCTCCTGCATGACCTTGAGCGCGGCGATGAGCAGCGCGCCTTCCTGGACCTGCACGATCGGGCGGACGATCGCTTCCCACTCCTCCGCGCCGCCCGAGCGGAGCGCCATGAACTCCTTGGTATGCAGGATGCCGACGACCACTCCCCGGCTCGTCACCGGAAGCCTCGTGTGCCCCGAGGCGTAGATCACCTCGGAGACGTCGGCCGCCGATTGCGACAGGTCGACCGAAACGACCTGGCTCCAGGGCAGCATGATCTCCTTCACGACTTTCCGGCGCACGGCGAGCAGGTTCAGCACGTACTGCTTGTGGTCCTGGGTGAGGCCCTCGACCTCGAGGGTGAGCGGCTCGGCCGCGCTCACGGGGTCGTTCGGCACGCGTTTCTGGAAAATGCCGAGGATCCGCTTGGTCGACCACTCGAGCACGTTGACGGCCGGCGCGAAAAGTTTGTCGAAGAGCACCAGCCAGCGCGCGCCGCGGACCAGGATCGAGATCGGGTTCTTGAGCGCGAAGGACTTCGGGACGAGCTCGCCGACCACCACGCTGAGATAAGTATAAGGAAGGACGACGAGCAGGATCGAGATCATCTCCGCGGCGTTCTCGGACACTCCGAGGCGATCCTCGAGGAGCGGGCTCACGGCTTCCTCTGCTCCCGCCCCGCCGACCGCGGCCGCGAGGACGCCGACCAGGGTGATGCCGACTTGAAGAACCGATAGGGTGCGTTCGGGATTTTCCCGAAGCGTCAGGATGCGCTGGGCTTCGCGGCTCCCGGTGCGCGCCATCTCGCGCAGGCGCGGCTTCGGCACCGAGACAAACGCCATTTCCAGGCCGGACAGCAGTCCGTTCGCCAGGAGGCACACGGCCATGATCGAGAGCTCAAGCATAACGGAGCATCTTAGTTGGGTATACGACAAGAGTCAATGCGTTATAACATACTGAAATCGCTGAATAACGCAGACTCCACCGACCGCCCTCGGCCTTGGCTGCGTCAGTCCGTGACCACGCTCACTTGAACAGCGCGGGGATCGTGGCCGCGCCGTAGCCCGGGCCCATCTGCGCCTGGATCTCGGAAGCCGGGATCCCCGCGGCTTCCGCGACAGTGCGATAGATCGAAGGGGGCGAGGGCCTGCTGCGCGGATTGACCGCTCCGGTGTTGAAGTCGAAGCCTTCGACGATGTTCGCGCGCCCGCCCCGCGGGAACGGGCAATCGCCCAGGTACCCGCCCTTGACCGCGCCGCCGATGAGGACGCAGCCTTTCCGGTCGTCCTCGCCCCAGTGGTACGAGTCGCGGGGGTTTCCGTCGTCGTCCTTCTCGTTCATCGCGACGTCGCGGTGAGTGTCGGTCGTGATCATGATGAGCATGTGGTCGAAGAGATTCTTACCGGGACGGAACGGATGGGGCGTGGCCTTCGCCGCGCTGACCAGAGCGCCGACGCGGTCGCCCGTGTAGCGGATCGCCTCGCGCGTCGAGTTGTCGCCGAGCTGCGGGATCGCGAAATGCGGGTGGCCGAGCACGATGCCGATGGAGGTGGCGCCGATCAGGTTGTGCTTGAAGCCCAGGAACGAGATCAGCAGCGCTTCCCCGAGCTGGCGATCGGCCGGGTTGTAGGCCTCGGTCGGGCGCGAGGGCATCGGGATCGCGTCCTGCCCGGGGCCGGCGAAGAACTGGGTGCGATAGGTCGCGAACTCGGCGGCGATGTCGATCACCTTCTGCGTCGAGACGAGCGCCATCCCTTGCTGGGAGGCGGTCTTCAGATTCTCGGGCTCGGTGATCCTCAGGCGCAGGCGCTCGTCCACCTGGTAGGCGTTGATCTCGTTGATGGTGTCGAGCACGCGCCTGAGCTCCGAGCGGCTCTGCGTTCGCGGATTGGCGGCGAATATGGCCGAGAACTGCGCGGTGCCGAGCTGCATCGGGACGAGCGAAGGGAGCGCCTTGCGCGTGCCGTTGCAGTGGTCGATGCCGGTCCCGCGCCACATGCCGGGAATCGGGCTGGAGTTCGCGCCGCGCTTCGACGCGACGGTGGCCGCGAAGAGGCTCGCCAGGCAGGCGCCGTAGTTGCTCTCGTTCCTGCGATCCTGCGCATGGCCCACGTACCAGCCGCCGGCACGAAGCGGCCAGATGCCAGGATGCGCGCCGATGTACTCGTCCATCGACTCGATGATCGCGCAGTTCTCGACGTGAGGACGGAGCGCGTTCGCCCCGTCGGTGGTCAGGATGGTGCGCCCGTTCGAGAGCTGGTGCGCGCGCAGCTCGTTCGGGGCCCAGCAGCTCCCGCGGTCAGGATGCGTGTCGGGGCGGATCCAGGAGGTCGGCGGGAACAGATCGCCCCAGGGAATGCTGGCGGGCGCGCCGATCTCGAGCACGAAATCGACTTCATAGCCCGCGGTCGCGGCCTGAGCTGTCGGCAGCACCGCGTCCTTGAGCACGCGGAACAGGTCGCGCTTGAGCGCGGGCGCGATCGCCGCGGAAGCCAGGATCAGGGAGGCGCGCTGCAGGAAGACACGCCGCGAAACGGCGCTCTCCGGGTTCATCGGGTTGGTGAGATCGCTCTTGCCGGTCCTGATGGTCTTGCTCATGAGCCTTGCCCCCGGTTGACGAAGTAGCCGCTGTTCAGGATCTCCTGCAGGAGGACCTTGAGCTTGAAGCCGGACTGCTCGAACTTTTTCGCGATGTCCTGCGCGCCCGCGGGAAGCTCGGTGTCGCTCTTTCTTCCCATCAGATAGTTGAAGTAACGCTGGGTCATGCAGCGCGAGAACCGCGGGTCATTCGCGAAGGAGGCACCCAGGTCGGCCATGGTCCTGAGCGGCTTGCCGAAGATCACCGGCTGAGCGCCCGGCACGATCAGGTCGGCGGGCACGGAAGCCGTGTTGTTGTCCCTGCGGGTGGTCTGGTCGAGCTTGTCGGTGAAAAACCCGTTGTTGTCGAAGGCGTAGAACAGGAAGGCCTTGGGGTTCAGCGAGCGGTGGCAGATGTAGCATTCCGAGGGCCTGCCTTCGCTGAGGCCCCACGGCGCGTACGCGCTCGACACCTCGGCAGCCGGGGTTCCGCGGTCGGTGGAGTCGGGATAGGTCGAGCAAAGGAGCTTCTGGAAAGCCTCCTTCACCAGGCGGAAGTTGAATGCCGCGGCCGGCTTGTGCGTTGCCAGGAATCCGCGCGTGGAGAGGATTCCCGCGGCCTGCGTGGAAGCGGCCGCGGGGTTGTTCCTGAATGTGTCGCAGGGAACGCGGGTCAGCTGGCCCGCCGAGAAGGTCACGCAGTAGTTCGCGGTCGCGATCTCGCGGTAATCGCCGTCGTTCATGGCCAGGTAAGTGCCGAGGGCTGCGGGGCCGTCGAAGTCCACGTCGCTTCCCGCGCGCGAGCCTCCGACTCCGAAGTAGTTGCGGTGCTCGTCCATCAGCGCCGCGCGGAGATCTGCGGCGTTCGCGGGGTCTTCGATGAGCTTCGAGATGGTCGCGCGGTAGGAGTCGCCGTCCTGGATGGCCACCGAGAACTCGGTGTCGTAATCCGGGATCCGGTTCAGGAGCGACTTCACGGCGGCAGTCACCGCCTGCGCGTTGTTCTGGGGCGTATAGATGGCGGTGGGCCCCATCACGCGGGTCGTGAAACCGACGTCGCCGCGCAGCCTCTTCGCGCCGCGGTCGCGGACGCCGCCGTTGCTGAAGCAGCCCGAGGACAGGAGGGCCGGAAGGAGAACCGAGAAGATGAACAGCGACGGCGTCCTACCTGCCATGGGTGAACTCCAGGCTGCTGAGAACGGCCGCGCAGACCGAGGTCTGCTGGGAATGCAGGCTCGCGTCCTTCATGACGCTGACGTCGGCGACGAGCCTTCCGAGGGATTCCTTCTCGACCGAGGCGGGATAACGCCCTAGGAAGCGGAGATAGATCGCGTCGTAAGCGGCGGGGGTCCAGGCGTTCATCGCGCCCACGCCCGGAAAGAGCTTCGAGCGGACGCTGGGGTTGGCGAGACCGACATCGCAGGCATCGAAGATGAGCTCGACCAGGAACTTGAACTTGGCGGGCTCGGGACTCGTGTTCTTGGAGATGCCCGAGGCGTAGTTCGTGGCGCCCAGGTCGTAGCGCCGCTCATCCAGGGCGCCGAGGAGCAGCCCGTGGCGGGGATCCGTGCCCGAGGAGCCGATCTGGAGATCGCGGGTCAGCACGTTGCGCAGGAGCGAATAGCCGGTGAAGGTCCAGGAGGAACGCATGTCCAGAGGAAGCTCGGGAACCGTCCTGATGCGGGGATTGGAGGTCTTGACGTCGTCGCTCTTGCGCGAGGCCCGGCTCAGCTGGGCCGCGTCCCGGCCGCGGGCGCCGACGCCATTCTTGTCGCAAGAGCTCGCCGCGGCGGCCACCACGAGTGCCACGAGAAGGGGGCGGATTTTCGAACGCGACGAAAATGACATGACTGCATGAGGTAGAGCAAAGCCAGGACCAGAAAATTCGCGGAATTTTCGTTAGAATTCGCTCTGCGTCCGTCCCGACCCATGGCTGCGGAGAGCCAGACTGTCAGGAACTTGGACGCAATTCGAGCGAGGCGCGGCGAGGGCGGAGCGATCCTCCTGGCATTGCCGGTACTTAACACCAGTACAGCCTACCAGGTTCCTGACATGAGTCGCGGCCGCCACTCCTTGAAAAGCGTGGAGAATCCGGCTGACGCCGCACGCGGGCACCCGGCACCCGGATTGCTGTACCTGGGCTCACCATGAGACTTTTGGTAATGACGGTCACGATCAAGACGCTTTCGGTCCTCTTCATGCTCGGGCTCCAGGAGGGGCAAGCAGCGAGCGCCCCCGGGCCTGTCCGGGGAAAACCGGAGACCGCGATCAAGGTCTGCTCTTTCAATATCCAGTGGATAGGCATCAGCGCGAAGCGCGACAACGAGGGACTCGCAGAGCTCCTCAAGCGCCATGGCTGCGATCTCGTCGTGGTCCAGGAGCTCGTGGCTCCCCCTTCGGCCGAGTTCCTGAAGCGGAATCACCTGAAGCCATTCAAGGAGTACCGAAGAGAGGCCTATGATCGGCTTCCCGCGGCGCAGAAAAGGCAGCTCCCTCCTCCCGACGAGCTTGTGAGCTGGCAGATCCCGATGTCGCAGGCGATACAAGCGATCTCGGGAATGAATCCGACCGAGGAAGCGTGCCAGGAATGCACCACCGATCTCCCGGTGAAGCCGTCGGACAAGTCCACACGATTCTTCAAGGCCATGGCTGACGCGGGCTTCAGGGATTTCATCCTCTCCGAAAGCGATACCGGCCCGAAGACGATCCGGACGAATGGAAGCGCCTCCGAGTGGTGGGTCACGTTCTTCGATCCCGAGAAGGTGAAGGTCGCGCCCGACCTCCCGCACGGCTTCCTGAGCCCGCAGCTTGCCGGGCCTCGCGAGTACGAGCGCACTCCCTACGCGTTTCCGTTCCGAACCCGCGACGGAAAGTTCGACTTCGTGATCGTTTCCACCCATCTCAGGCCCGGCGCAGCCGAGGCCGAGCGCCGCGGCGAGGAGCTGCGGGCCATCTCACGGTGGAAGAGCCTGTCCCGGAAGGAGAAGGACTTCATCCCGTTGGGCGACATGAACATCGAATCGCGCGGCGAGTTCGAGGAGATCGTTCCGCGGCGGCCGGACGGGACCCCCGAGTGGGAGACACTCAACCGGGACTTCGTCGCCACGAACACCAATCTCGGCAGGAGCGGGAATCAGCGGAGCACCGGAAAACCTTACGATCACGTCCTCGTGGACCGGAAGCACACCAGACCCGAGGAGGTTCCCGGCAACTTCGAGGTCATCAACCTCCATCGGGAGATGCGCGATCGATGGGCTCTCCTCAATCCGGGCCTTCCCTATCCTGGAGGCGACGAGAGGGGCTCGGGCTACGATCATGACGAGTTCCGCGCCACGTACTCCGACCATCACCCGGTCGCCTTCGAGATCCTGAGCCCGGGACGGGACGACGACGGCCGGAGCCGCTGGCATCGTCTGTTCGGGTGGATCCGCAGGATCTTCTGACGAGCCAAAAAGTCCCGGCGCAGAATGAAATGCCCCGCGCCCGGCTCGCCTTCGGCCTGAGCTGAAGCCAGGCGCGGTTTCGCGCGGCGCGGGCAGGCACCTCGGTTGCACAAGCTCTCTACCAACAAGCCTACGGAAAGAGAGAGAACCTCATGTCGCAGATCCTATCCCCCTTCACCAACCGCGTCGCCCTGATCACGGGAGCCTCATCGGGCATCGGCCGGGCGACGGCGCTCGCTTTCGCCCGCCAGGGCGCGAAAGTGGTGCTCGCCGACGTCGATTCCGACATGGGCGCCGAGTCTTCCCGGATGATCGAGCAAGCCGGCGGCAAATCCATCTTCGTCCGGACGGACGTATCGAGCGAAGCGGACGTCAAGAACATGATGGGCAGGACGCTCGAAGCTTTCGGCCGCCTTGACTTCGCGTTCAACAACGCCGGAATCGAGGGAGCGCAAGCCAGCACGCCCGAGTGCTCCACCGAGAACTGGAACCGGGTCATCGCCGTCAACCTCACGGGCGTCTGGCTCTGCATGAAGCACCAGCTTCCCCAGATGCTGAAGCAGGGCAACGGCTCGATCGTGAACTGCTCGTCGATCGCGGGGCTCGTGGGTTTTCCAGGAATCCCGGCCTACACCGCGAGCAAGCATGGCGTCGTCGGCCTGACCAAGACCGCCGCTCTCGAATACGCGAAAACCGGCATCCGCGTGAACGCGGTCTGCCCGGGAGTCATCCAGACCCCGATGATCGACCGGTTCACTCACGGCGAGGCCCAGGTGCGGCAACAGCTCGTGCAGGGCGAGCCCGTGGGCCGCGTCGGGCGCCCCGACGAGGTCGCGGAGGCCGTGCTCTGGCTGTCGTCGCCGCTCGCGTCGTTCATCACCGGCCACGCCCTCGTCGTCGACGGAGGCTGGGTCGCGCAATGAGCAGGCAGGTACGGGCTTCCACGCTCATCGACAGCATCCGCTCGAACCAGCGGATCTTCGTCCACGGCGGCGCGGCCACGCCGTTCCGGCTGCTCGACGCCCTGGTCGAGCAGGCCGACCGGCTCGAGAACGTCGAGCTGATGCACCTTCATACGCTCGGTTCGGCCAGGTACGCCGACTCGAAGTACGAGAAGAACTTCCGGGTGGCCAACCTCTTCGTCGGCGAGAACATGCGCGGGAAGATGGACCTGGACCGGATCGACTACCTGCCGTGCTTCCTCTCGGAGATCCCGGCCCTGTTCAAGTCGGGCAAGCGCCCCATCGACGTCGCTCTGATCCACGTCTCCCCTCCCGATCGCCACGGGTTCTGCACGCTCGGTACGAGCGTCGACGTCGCGCGCGCGGCCGTCGACTCCGCGAAGCTCGTCCTCGCGCAGGTGAACCCGAACATGCCCAGGGTTCACGGGGACACCACGATCCACCTCAGCCGCATCCACCAGTTCATCGAGATCGACGAGCCTCTTCCCGAAGTCCATCCGAAGCCGCTCTCCGACGCCGCGAAGGCGATCGGGCGCTTCACCGCGAGCCTCATCGAGGACGGGTCGACGCTTCAGATGGGCATCGGCGCCATTCCCGACGCCGTGCTCGCCTCGCTCTCCGGGCACAAGCACCTCGGCATCCACACCGAGATGTGGTCCGACGGCGCGCTCGCGCTGATCCAGTCCGGCGCCATCGACAATTCGAGGAAGAAAGTCTACGCCGGCAAGAGCGTGTCAGGCTTCCTCTTCGGCTCGCGAGCCGTCTACGAGTTCGTCAACGACAACCCGGCCATCGTCCAGCTCGGCGTCGACTACGTGAACAGCCCCACAATCATCGCCAGGAACCCCAAGGTCGCCGCGATCAACTCCGCAGTCGAGGTGGACCTGACGGGGCAGGTCTGCTCGGACTCCATCGGGCACCGGATCATCTCGGGCGTCGGCGGCCAGATGGACTTCATCCGCGGAGCCTCGCTGTCGCCCGGCGGCAAGCCCATCATCGCCATCCCCAGCAGAACGCACGGCGGGGCCTCGCGCATCGTCCCGAGCCTCCACGCGGGCGCCGGCGTCGTCACCACCCGCGCGCACGTGCACTACGTCGTCACGGAGTACGGCGTCGCCGATCTCTACGGAAAAACCCTCAACGAAAGGGCGAAGTCCCTGATCTCGATCGCCCACCCGGACGACCGCGAGCAGCTGGATCGCCAATGGCATCAACTCAGGAGCCGCGCATGAATAGGACGAATCGGATTCTGTTTCTCATCTCGGCGCTCGCGATCGCGGGGCAGGCCGCGCTCGCGGCCCCGCCCCAGGCCAGCCGATGGACGGCGAAGGGGTCGGGCCACACCGCCGACGTCACCGTTCACCCCGAAAGCGGCGTGACGGTGAGCCTCACTCCGGGCACCGGCGCGGACGGCGGCGAGACGCCGAAGAGCATCGAGATCACGTTCTACGGGAAGGACGGACCGCCGACCACGCTCGAGCTGAAGTCGCTCGCGACGGACGCTCCCGCTGGCGCGGGCCCCCGGGTCTTCTCGGGAGCGTCGCTCGGCGAGGGCTTCGCGCGAGGCCAGCAGTCGGTGGTCGGTCTCGAGATCCGCATCCCCATCACGGGGCGCAAGGCCAAGGCGCTCAAGTGGGGGAAGGTCCAGCCCCGCGAGCGCGATTTACCCTGAGACCTTACGGGCGGCGGCTCGGTCGGCTTGGGCGAAGCCATCGCCCTAAGCGCCGACGAGGGCCAGTATCTCTCCGCGATTGACGGCACGGGCACCCTCCGCGCCACCGGCGGGGGCGCGAACATCTGGGAGACGTTCTATCTCGTGGCCCGCTGATCGCGCTCGATTCGGTTCACACACCACGAAAGAGCCCCGCCTGCAGGACGCGGACGGGGCTCTTTGATTTCCTAACGCATTGCGTTGACAATTCAGAGGCCCTCGAGTATCCCGCAGGGAAAACGCCTCATTCAGGAGTGTTTCCCATGCAGAGAACCCTCGCTCGCTGCGCCTTGATCGCCCTGGCCCTGAACGCTTCCACGGGGCTCGCGGCCACCCATCCCGTCTTCGATCAGCTGAAAAGCTTCCGCAGCTACCTCAGCGTGACCTCGCTCACCGGGGAGCAGCACTACTTCGTGGCGTGGATCAGCGACGTCGCCCCGGTGGTGTGCCAGATCGCCGGCAATACCGAGGCCGAGATCGCGGCGCTCACCGAAGACCAGATGGGCTGCACCTGGGGCGGCATCGTCCCGCCCGCTCCGTCCGCGATCGCGCCGGTACCGCCTGGCCTCGGGCATCTCGCGGCCGCCGCCCGCGCGCGCGTCGCGGCCGCGTACCCCGCGCACCGCAAGCTCCAGATCGAGTACGCCGGAAGCTTCCGCGTGATGGGCCTGAAAGAGGTGGTTCCCGGCACGGTGGTCACGAACCCGCACTCGACTTTCCGCGAGGTGAACGCCGCCGAGATGTCGGTCAAGGTGGACATGAAGGCTCGCACGCTCGAGACGTTCGGCTTCTCGATCATGGGAAGCTACTCGGGCCTCTGCCGCAACTGGGATCCGAACGACTGCCAGACGGCGCCTGACTTCGTGGACTTCACCCCGCCCGCCTCCGAGGAAGGCACGCTGATCTCGGCCCGCTACTTCGACGGCAAGCTCCCCAAGCCCGTCGCCGACTCGTTCGTCGACGCCGTCTTCGCGACGATCGCGGCGAAAGACGCGGGCACGTACGCGAACCCGATCCAGTCCATCTTCGCGCGCCAGGGCGCGAGCGAGCTTCCCCCCGGCTTCAATCAGCGCCTGGTCTTCAAGTTCGACCTCTACGGTCGCACGGCGAACTGGGCCGATCAGGTCGGCGCGCACGCGCGCCTCGAGTTCCTGTCGAACGACCTGTTCGCGGGCCCGGTCACCGTGTCGCAGAAATTCCCCGAGCTCGGGGGCTTCGAGGTGATCGCCACGGCCGATCTGCTCACGCGCAAGATGAAGGTTCGCATGGTCGCGCCCACCGGCGAGGAGCACGTGGCGGAGCTCGAGATCGAGCCCACCATCCTCGGAAGCGGCAGCGAGCGAGCGCTCTCGATCGCGACGCCGCTGAAGGAGTCCGGAGCGACGGACGCGAAGTTCAATGGCTATGGCCAGTTCACGGGCGTCGACGCGTACCCGCGCGGCACGCTCATGTACGACGCCATGAGCAGACCCTGAGGGTTCGCCGATCTAAGCCTGAAGCGCGCCGAGCTCCGTCGCGATCCGGTCGCAGGCGTCAGGCCCTCAGTTGAAACTGGCCGCGATGAACGCGCACTTCTCGGGAATCAGCTTCCGGGCGGCTTCCGGGTTGAGCAGGCAGTGCCCCATCGATTCCGCGAAATCCTCCTCCGGTCCCGAGGACGCGTAGGCGGTGACGAACTTCCCGTCGGGGATGATGCGCTGATAGGTCTGCCACCCTCCCCTTCCGCGCGCGGGCGGCGGGTTCGGGATGTAATGGAGCTCGTCCCAGCGGGTGAGCTTCTGGAAGCCGCGATCGCCATGAAGCCTGTCGAAGTGGTGCGCGATCTCGTGGATCACGGTCACACCCGTCGTCTCCTCAGACATGAAGGTTGCCGCGATGTTGATCGGCGAAGTCGCCTCGGCCGCCGCCCCGGGGGTGGACGGGATGGGGTGGCCAACGGCGATCCGCGTGAAACCGATCACGGTCGGGATGAAGCGAAGGTCGGCGGGAAGCACGTCGAGCGCGCGATGAATCCACGCGATCTCGTCGTGCGTCCAGGTCTCCTCCACGCCAGCGGGGTGCATCTGCTGGCCGAAGTTCGGCACGTAGCCCGAAGTCCTCGCCATCTCGAAGCAGCGGCTGGCCGAATCGCGCGCATCCGAGGGAGCCTGCCCCATCAGCTCGAACGTTTTCGCGACCACGCATCGGGCATCGGCCGGCGCCCCGCAAAGGGCCGTGGCCTTCTCCCAGGCCGACGGGAGCTTTCCGAGGGTCATCTGCTTCACGACGGCGAGGTCGTCGGGAAGACCCGTGAGCCGGGCTTCATCGAAGCCGGAGGCCGCGGATGCGGAACTCAGGAGCAACGAAACGACCCAGCTTGCCGGCACGAACGAATCCAGTTTCATCGCCGCGCACTTTATAACGGAGACTTCTAATTTAGAACTAAAATAGTCAACTATTAGCTTCGAGTTTTTAGTCATGATTCCATAGATTTACAGGCAATCCTCGGCATCAGGACCTATGCTACAACTCCCCCATGCAGGTTCACAACACGCTGCCCCTCCTGCTCGACTGCCTCCGGCG
>CAYZKI010000016.1:17542-19868 GCA_964478745.1 uncultured Bacteriovoracaceae bacterium | reverse complement strand
GCCTGGAGCTCACGGCGGATTGCCGTTCCGACAGGATGCGGTCGACGGGCTTGATCGAGATCCGTGAAACCTCGTCGGCGGCCTGCGCGGTTGCGCCCGACGAGAAAACCAGCGCTACAGTGACCAGGGTGAAAGCCAGGGACTTCTTCATAAGGGAACTCCTCACAGGGCACCCGCTGTCTGCGTAGGCTTAGCGTGTTCCACGATTCCTGCCGAGGAAGCCGGAAGCAGCCGGTAAGTGCTGTCCGAAACCGCGGCGAGACCGATCCCGTCGCTTTCGCCAGGCTCGACGGCCAGATAAGTCGCGACGCCCGCGGCAGCGAGCGCGATGGCGAGCGGGGTCCGGCCACGGACCGTGCCGACGACCGAACGCGCGAGCCCGCGGATCCGCGACTGGTTCAGCGCGCGACGTGCGGTTTCGAGCCGGATGGATGCGTGAGTCGCGGGCACCCGTACGTTCTTGTAGTATCCGACTTTGACCAGCTGTCCCGCCTTGCCCGCGGCCCGTGCGTCTTTCAGGATTCCGACAGCGCGGTCAGCGCGCTTCCAGAGATCGAGCTCGTCGACTCTTAGCGAGGTCGCCCTCTCCGCCAAGGTAAACTTCAATGCCGCGTTCGGACCCGTCATGGCCTGGGACAGGATCCCGCCCTCGGAGCGGACCCTGTTCGCCGCGAGTCCGAGCCGCCGATACGCGCCGTAAAGCTCGCGCGCGCCGGCGCCCCGCGTGGCGCTTTGGCCCTTCTTAGCGAGCGCTAAAACGCGATCTGCAGCGCGATTCGCGGCTTCGGCGCTTTTCCTCTGTACAGCATAGAATTCCTGGACCCGCTCGACGTCACTCCTAAGGCCAGGCGACTTCCTAACCGCTTCGCGGAGCTCCGGAGAGCGTGCCATCGCCTCTTCGAGCGAGTCGGCGCCAGCGTTTATCGAGACCATGAGAAGTAGGGGGGTGGCAAATCTCAGTACAGAGAGTGTTCGCATGAAAGACCGATTTGCCAGGCATGTGCCAAGGTTCCCGGCGCGTGATTCGGCTGCAAATTCAATCATTTCGAACACACCGTCCGCACTACCGCGCCCCGAACCCATTGACGGCTGACTAACTCGCCTTCATGGGTCGTCACGGACACACCCCTGCTCGTGGTGGTAGAATCGGGAAATGATCCTCACGAAGAAAGACCGGATAGGCGCGCTGATCATCTTCCTGCTCTCTCTGGTGAACTCGTTCAAGCCCACGGTCGCGCGCGCGGAAGACGTCTCGACCGACGTGTCCACGTCGCCTTCACGAGGACTCCTGAACATCCGGGCGATGCCCATCGGCATGATTCTCGGCGAATACCAGGGCGATGTCTCGATCGCACTCATGCCCTCCTGGAGCGTCGGCGCCGTCGGGTACTACGCGAACCTCGAGTCGGAGCGGGTCTTCGACACGATCGGCGCCAAGGGAGGCGGAGTCGGCGTGACGACCGCGTACCACTTCTCGGGCCGCGGATTCTCCGACTCGTGGTACCTGCGCGCGCAGTACGTCTACATCCCGAGCATCGACTTCATCCAGACCCAGACTCTCTTCGGCAACACGACCTATTACGGGACCGTCGAGAAGATCGGCGAGCTCTCGGCCATGATCGGCTACCACTGGGTTTACGGCTCGGGCTTCAACCTGTCGCTCGCGCTCGGCGTCCGCACCTACACGGGCGTTCCCGAATCCATCACGCTCCGAACGAGCGACGGCACCGGGACGTCGACGATCAGCGGGCTCTCGCAGCTCTCGAGCGGGGTCCGCGCGAAAGCCGAGTTCGCCCTCGGCTGGGCGTTCTGAAACTCAGCGCTTCAGCTCCAGGACGACCGGGCAGTGGTCCGAGCCCATGACCTTGGGGTCATGGCGCGCGGCTTTCAGACGGTCGCGATTCTCGGAATTGGTGAAGAAGTAGTCCAGGCGCCAGCCCACGTTCTTGGCTCGCACCCCGGGCCGGTAGCTCCACCAGGTGTAGTGATCGGGCCCCTTCTCGAACTCGCGGAACGTGTCGACGTAGCCCGCGCCGATGAACTGGTCCATCCAAGCGCGCTCCTGGGGCAGGAAGCCCGCGTTGTTCACGTTCGACTTCGGGTTCTTCAAGTCGATTTCCCTGTGGGCAATGTTGAAGTCGCCGCAGATCAGGACGTGCTTCCCCGCGGCTCTCAGCTTGTCGGTGTACGCCTGGAATTTGCGGCAGAACGCGAGTTTGTACGGCAGGCGGGCATGATCGCGCTGGCTGTTCGGGAAATAGCAGTTCAACAGCGTGAACTTCCCGAAGTCGACCACCTGCACCCTTCCCTCGCGATCGATGTCGGC
>CAYZKI010000016.1:14383-17532 GCA_964478745.1 uncultured Bacteriovoracaceae bacterium | reverse complement strand
ATCCCGTTCGAGACGGACAGAGGCTCCCTGCGGGTGAAGACCGCGACCCCGCTGTAGCCCGGCTTCTCGGCCGGGTACCAGTAGGAATGAGCCCCGTCCGGGTGCAGTTGCGACTCGTCGAGCTGCTCCGGAGTGGCCTTGATCTCCTGGACGCAGACCACGTCCGCCCCCTCGCGCTTGAACCAGTCCTCAAAACCCTGGCGGCCGACCGAGCGGATGCCGTTCACGTTCCAGCTGACCAACTTCATTCCGAAAGCTCCTGATCAAAACCCGAGCGAGATCCCAGCCAGGATCTGGACGTCTCGCCAGTGCTGGGTCGATACGTCGCTACTATCAAAATCGGTGAGCCCCAGTACATAGCGCACGTCAACGAGCGCACTGAGAGCGGGCGCCAGCCCGAGCTTGAGCTGCGCGCTCCCGAGCAGGCCGAAGTCCGAGCCGCGAAGGCCCTGGGCCGAAGCGGACGCCGACGTGATCGTCGTTCCGCCCGGGTTCTTGGTCTCGATTTCCACGTCTCCGGAGATGAAGTTGAAGTAGGGACCCGCGCCGACGGAAAGGAAATCCCCCAGCCAGAAGCGGGCGATCAACGGAAAGCTCCAGTAGGACGCCCGGGTGAACGTCTCGTTCACGCCGACGGAGCCCTTCACCTCCCGGCCCTGAAGCAGCGCATTGATTTCCCAGGTGAACCCCGGCATGAGGCCCGCCTGGAAGAACAGGCCGCCCATGAGGGAGGTACCCCCCGAATACACGGTTCCGGCGATCTCCGGCTCGACGGTCCGGCTGCCCAGGTCCAGGCCGGCAAGCGCGCCGACTTCCAGGGCCCGCGCCGGGGACGCCGCGAGCGCCGTCCAGGCCATGATCACGACCAGAATTCCTGAACCGAACCGAGTTTCCGCTTTCCGCATATCGAGTCTCCCGTATTCTTGTGAGTAACGGTGAAGATAGGCCTGTCCGCTCGTGAAAGCAATGAGTGACGCACCGTGTAAACCTTGACGCTTCGAGCGTCGGCGCCATACAACTCAAGTTCACAACTATGCAGAAGTTTTCCTATCTTACGTCTTCGAACGCCGAATATATCGATGAGCTTCTGGAGCGATATTCCAAGAACCCGGAATCGATCGATCCGACCTGGCGCTACTTCTTCGAAGGGCTCGAGTTCGGCGCGGCGGAGCTCGCCGATGGTTCAACTTCTACCGTAGAAGCGAACGGCCACGCCGGCGCCGCGGCGCTCACGGCTCCGGTTGCTTCGAGCGCGGTCGACCTGATCGCCGAAGTGAAGGTCGCCGAGCTCATCCAGGCATATCGCGACGAGGGCAAGACGATCGCGAACCTCGATCCTCTCACGCCGGCTCCGACGTCGAACCCCGTGCTCGACATCGAGCGCTTCGGCCTTGCTCAGGCGGATCTCGAAAGAACCTTCGCCTCGGGTCGCATGATCGGCCTCGGCCAGGCGAAGCTCAAGGACATCATCGCCCGGCTGAAGTCCGTCTACTGCGGCACGATAGGCGCCGAGCTCTCGCACATCACGAACGCCGAAGAACGCAGGTGGATCCAGGACCGGTTCGAAGCGCAGGCCACGGTTCCCGCGCCGGATACCGAAACCCGCAAGTTCATCCTGAGGCGCCTCTCCGAAAGCGAGACGTTCGAGCGCTTCCTTCACACGCGCTACGTCGCGCAGAAGAGGTTCTCGGTGGAAGGCGGAGAGTCGGTGATCCCGGCCCTCGACTGCATGATCGAGGTGGGCGCGCAGCTCGGCGCGACGGACTTCGTGATGGGCATGGCTCATCGCGGCCGCCTCAACGTCCTCGTGAACGTGTTCGGCAAGAAGTACGAGCAGATCTTCACGCAGTTCGAAGGCGCTTATAAGCTCCCCGCCGATTCCGGCGAAGGCGACGTGAAGTACCACATGGGTTACTCGCGCGACTTCACCACGCGTGACGGGAAGCCGGTCCACCTCTCGATGGCCTCGAACCCGAGCCATCTCGAGTTCGTGAGCGCGGTCGTCCAGGGCGTGGCGCGCGCGAAACAGGAGATGACCGGCGACGCCGAGCGCACGAAGGTCATCCCGATCGCGATCCACGGTGACGCGGCCCTCGCGGGCCAGGGCGTCTGCTACGAGACCATCGCGATGTCGAAGCTCGAGGGCTACACCACGGGCGGAACGCTTCATATCGTGATCAACAACCAGGTCGGCTTCACGACCTCGCCGAAGGACGCGCGCTCGACCGAGTACGCGACGGACCTCGCGAAGATGCTCGAGACGCCGATCTTCCACGTGAACGCGGACGATCCCGAGGCCGTGTGGTGGGTCTGCAAGCTCGCCACCGAATACCGGCAGAAGTTCCGCAAGGACGTCTTCATCGACCTGATCTGCTACCGCAAGCACGGCCACAACGAAGGTGACGAGCCTTCGTTCACGCAGCCGCTGCTCTACAAGAAGATCAAGGCTCACGCGTCGACCCGCGAGCTCTACGCGCGGAGGCTCGCCGCGGCCGGCGTCCTCACGGAGGACCAGGCCAAGCTGATGGTCGAGGAGATCACGAACACCCTGTCCGAGGCGCAGGCCCGCACGAAAGCCGAGGCTCCGGTGCCCTTCGTCTCGGCCCTCGAGGGCCGCTGGAAGGGCCTGAAGCGCGCCTCCGACGAGGACTCCTTCAAGCCGGTGAAGACGGCCGTACCGGAGAAGACGCTGCTGGAGATCGCCTCCAAGATCAACACCCTTCCTCCGGGCTTCCATCTTCACGCGAAGCTCAACCGCTTCTTCGAAAGCAGGCTCAAGGCCGTCCAGGACAAGAAAGGCATCGACTGGGGCAACGGCGAGGCGCTGGCTTACGCGTCTCTCCTGATCGAAGGCACCCCGGTCCGTCTCTCGGGCCAGGACGCCGAGCGCGGGACGTTCACGCACCGCCACTCGGTCCTGAACGATTTCGAGACCGGTGAAACCTACTGTCCGCTGAATCACATCCGCGAAGGCCAGGCGAAGTTCCGCGTCCACAACAGCCTGCTCTCCGAGACCGCGGTCATGGGCTTCGACTACGGCTATTCGCTCGCCGATCCCCGCACGCTCGTTCTCTGGGAAGCCCAGTTCGGCGACTTCGCGAACGGCGCGCAGGTGATCATCGACCAGTTCCTGTCGTCCTCCGAGTCCA
>CAYZKI010000016.1:8501-14373 GCA_964478745.1 uncultured Bacteriovoracaceae bacterium | reverse complement strand
GTCCAAATGGCAGCGCATGTCCGGGCTCGTTCTCCTGCTCCCGCACGGCTACGAAGGGCAGGGGCCCGAGCATTCGAGCGCCCGTCTCGAGCGCTTCCTGCAGCTCTGCGGCCGCAACAACATGATCGTCGCGAACTTCTCGACGCCGGCGCAGTTCTTTCACGCGCTCCGCCGCCAGATGCTCCGCGACTTCCGCAAGCCCCTCGTCGTGATGACGCCCAAGAGCCTCCTTCGTCATCCGCAGGCCGTCTCGACGCTGGACGAGTTCACCCAGGGCTCGTTCGAGGAAGTGCTCGCCGATCCGAGCGTCAAGAAGGCCAAGCGCATCGTGCTCTGCTCGGGCAAGGTCTATTACGACCTTCTCGCCGCGCGCGACGAGAAGAAGTCCGCCGAAACCGCGATCGTGCGGGTCGAGCAGCTCTACCCGTGGCCCGCCGCGAAACTCGCCCAGATCCTCGGTCAGCACCCGTCGGCGGAGATCGTCTGGGCCCAGGAAGAGCCCCGCAACATGGGCGCCTGGAGCTACGTCTTCAATCTCTGGAACGGCGGCACGGGCGAGTTCGCCAAGCAGGTCGGCGGCCGCGCGATCCGTTACGCGGGCCGCGAGATCGCGGCCGCTCCGGCGGTCGGTTCTCCCAAGGTTCACGAAGTCCAACAGAAGGCTCTGATCGAAGAGGCACTGCGATGAAACACAATGTGAAGGCCCCGAGCGTCGGCGAATCGATTACCGAGGTCAGCATCCTCAAATGGCTCAAGCAAAGCGGCCAGGCCGTGAAGACGGGCGAGATGCTGCTCGAGATCGAGTCCGACAAGGCAACCGTGGAGATCGTCGCCGAGACTTCGGGCGTGCTTCAGATCCTCAAGCAGAACGGCGAGCGCGTGCCGATCGGTGAGGTGATCGCGACCATCGACGACCAGGGCAAGGCCACGGTCGCGGCGGGCGCCGCTTCCGCGCCGGCACCTTCGGCTCCGGCTTCCCGGCCCGCTCCGGCCGCTCAGGCCCCGGCCATGCAGGCAACCGGCGGCATGGCACCGGCTGCGGTCGGCGCGGTGAGCCCGGCGGTTCGCCGAATGACGACCGAGCAGGGTCTCGACCCGGCCCAGATTCCCGGCACTGGCCGCGGCGGGCGCGTGACCAAAGGGGACGTGATCGGCTACCAGGCCCCGGCGACCGCCCCGAACAGCGGCACTGCCGCCGCTCCCACGGCAGCCACCGCCGCCGGAGCTCCCATGTACCGCGCGCCTCAGCCGCAGTACCAGGATCGCCCGGGCGATCGCCGCGTTCCCATGACCTCGCTTCGCGCGAAGATCGCCGAGCGCCTCGTCCAGGCCCAGCGCGACGCCGCGATCCTCACGACGTTCAACGAGGCGGACATGTCCGCCGTCATGGCTTTGCGGAACAAGAACAAGGACGCCTTCAAGGCCAAGCATGGCGTCGGCCTGAGCTTCATGTCGTTCTTCGCAGCGGCCTCGATCGAGGCGCTGAAGGCGGTCCCCGAAGTGAACGCCATGATCGACGGCCGCGACATCATCTATCATGACTACTTCGACATCGGCATCGCGGTCGGAACCGACCGCGGCCTGGTGGTTCCCGTCGTCCGCGACGCCGGCAAGCTGAGCTTCGTCGAGATCGAGAAGAAGATCGCCGAGCTCGCGGTGAAGGCGCGCGACGGCAAGCTCTCGATCAACGACATGGCGGGCGGCACGTTCACCATCTCGAACGGCGGCACTTACGGCTCGCTCATGTCGACGCCGATCCTCAACCCGCCGCAAAGCGGGATCCTGGGCATGCACAAGATCCAGGAGCGTCCGATGGCGGTCGACGGCAAGATCGAGATCCGCCCGATGATGTACCTGGCGCTGTCCTACGACCACCGCATCATCGACGGCAAGGGGGCGGTCACTTTCCTCGTCACCCTGAAGGATTTCATCGAGCATCCCGAGAAGCTGAAGATCAGCTTCTGAACGAAAGGCCCTTCTTATGGCGGAAACGCAAACGTACGACCTCATCGTCATCGGTGGCGGTCCCGGCGGTTATGTCGCCGCGATCCGCGCGGCGCAGCTGGGATTCAAGACCGCGTGCGTGGAAATGCGCAAGGCGCTCGGCGGCACCTGCCTGAACGTCGGCTGCATCCCGTCGAAGGCGCTGCTCGACTCGAGCGAGCATTTCTACCACGCGAAGACGAAGCTCTCGAAGCACGGCGTGATGATCGGCGACGTGAAGCTCGATCTCCCGCAGATGATGAAGCGCAAGGACTCGGTCGTCCGCCAGCTCACGGGCGGGATCGCGGGCATCTTCAAGAAGCAGAAGATCGACTGGCATATCGGCCGCGGGAGGTTCCTGGCCAAGCAGGGCGACCTGCACCAGGTCGAAGTCGCCGGCGACGCCGGCAAGGCCACGATCGCCGCTCCTCGCGTGATCATCGCGACCGGCAGCGAGCCCTCGAGCCTTCCTTTCCTTCCATTCGACGGCAAGCGCGTCCTGAGCTCGACCGAGGCGTTGGAGATCCCTGAAGTGCCCAAGCACCTGATCGTGGTGGGCGGCGGCGTGATCGGGCTCGAGCTCGGCTCCGTCTGGGCCCGTCTCGGCGCGCGCGTGACGGTCATCGAGTACCAGGATCGCATCCTGCCTCCGGTCGACCAGCAGATGGGTCGCGAGCTCTACAAGGCGCTGATGAAGCAGGGGCTCGAGTTCCGCCTGTCGACCAAGTGCCTCGGCGCGAAGGTCGGGAAAGACCAGGTCGTCCTCGAGGTCGAGGAGCTCCAGGGTGGCGCGAAGTCGCAGCTCGAAGCGGATTACGTCCTCGTTTCGACCGGTCGGCGCCCCTACACGCAGGGTCTCGGGCTCGAGAGCATCGGCTTGACGCTCGATAAGCAGGGTCGCGTGCCGGTGGACGCGCACTACCAATCCCAGGTACCGGGCGTCTACGCCGTCGGCGACGTGATCGAAGGCATCATGCTTGCCCACAAGGCCGAGGAAGAAGGCATCGCGTGCGCCGAAATGATGGCGGGCGTGGCCGGCCATGTGAACTACGAGGCGATTCCGAACGTCGTCTATACCTGGCCGGAGCTCGCCAGCGTCGGCGCCACGGAAGAGGAGCTGAAGGCGCGAGGGGTCGAGTATCGCGCGGGGACCTTCCCTTTCATCGCGAACGGCAGGGCCAAAGCCATGGACGAGGTCGAGGGCCTCGTGAAGATCTTGGCGGACGCCAGGACCGATCGGGTACTCGGCGTACACATCGTCGGGCCCCGGGCCAGCGACATGATCGCCGAAGCCGTGCTCGTCATGGAGTTCGGCGGCAGCGCGGAGGATATCGCGCGCAGCTCGCATGCTCACCCGACGCTCGCGGAAGTCGTCAAGGAAGCGGCACTCGCCGTCGACAAGCGCCAGATCCACATGTAGCCCCGGCGCTCAGTCTGGACTCGCGCTCGGCGCGGCGGTCGCGTAGAATCGAGTCGATACGCCATGGCAGACGCCCCTGATTCCAACGACGGCTCATTCAACAGCGCGTTCCAGAGTATCTCCGTCGAGATCGCGCTGACGAACACGACGACTCGCACCTCGACGAAGCAGGGGTCCCAGGTGAAGCTGATCGAGATCGGCGACCAGGCCATCGCATTGGAGGTCCCTCCGAAGACCTGCGCCAAGGGGCACAACCTGCTTTTCGTCCTGCGGCTCTGGCGCCCGGGGGCCACGAAGCCGTTCGCGATGACCGCGACCGGCAAGGTCGAGGAGGTCCAGGCTCTCGAGGGAGCCGACCGCGCGGACATCATCCTCGTGCAGTTCGACGAAGCCGAGTGGAAGCAGGTGCTCACCGCGTTCACGAGCAGGCAGGACGAGATCGAGGAATTCCTGAAAGCGGCGAGAGGTTACTGAACGCATGACTCCGCCTACGAATCCCGCCCCCGACCAGAAGACCGCGGACGCGCTGGCGCGCGTTTTCACGCAGTTCATCGCTGACAAGAAGATCGTGGTCGCCGACTCGAGCGCCACCTCGCGCTCGACGATCGCGAACCTGCTCACGTTCATGGGCGCGAAGATGACCAACATCCGCCTGGCGAGCGACTACGACACGGCCGAGGCGGAGATCAAGGCGACGAAGCCCCACATGGTGATCTGCGACTACGACCTGGGACGCCAGTCGGGCCTGAATCTCCTGCAATCCCAGCGCGTCCAGCTTCCCGAAGCCAGGGATTCGCTGTTCGTCCTGGTCACCGGGAACAGCTCGCAGTCCGCGGTCGCGCGCGCGGCCGAGGAAGACGTCGATACGTTCGTGCTGAAGCCCTTCACCAAGGAGATCCTCCGCCAGTCGATCCTTCGCGCCGCTCTCCTCAAGATCAGCCCGCCCGCCTACGTGAAGACCATCAACGCGGGCAAGGAGCTGCTCTTCTCGGGGAAGATCGACGAGTCGATACCGATCTTCGAGAAGGCGAAGACCCTGGACCCCTCTCCTTCGCTCGCGCACTTCTATCTCGGTCAGGCGAAGCAGATGAAACAGGCGCTTCAGGAGGCGCAGGGAAGCTATGCCTCGGGGCTCGAGTTCAACAAGATCCATTACAAATGCATGGTGGGGCTCTACGAGGTGCTTGCCGCCCAGAAGCGCGACCGCGAAGCCTACGAGGTCATCAAGAAGATCTCCCAGTATTTCCCGGCGAACCCTCAGCGCCTCTCGGCGGTGCTTCGCCTGGCGATCAAGACGCAAAGCTATGAGGACGTCGAGCGCTACTACCGGATCTTCACGACCATCGACACGCGCAGCCCGGAGATGGTTCGGTACGTCTGCGCCGCGCTCGTCGTCTGCGGAAAGTATTACCTGAAATCGAGCCTGACGAGCCGAGCGCTCGAGCTCTTCCAGAAGGCGGCGGTCACCGGCGCGGGCCGGACGAACATCCTGCGCGAGATCATCGTGTCGCTCGCCGACGCCGACATGCTCAAAGCCGCCGAGCAATTCATGAAGCGCTTCCCGCCGGACACCCAGTCGTCCGCGGATTACGCCGTCTCGGAGCTGACCCTTCTCGATCGCTCGGGCAACGTCGGCGGCACGATCGATCGCGCGCGGGCCTACCTCAGCAAGGGCATCCAGGATCCCCACCTTTATATGATCCTCATCTCGCGTTCGACCGAGTCCAAGCTGACGGCAGGAAACGTCGATGAGCTGGTCCGTACGGCCTCCCAGAAGTGGCCGGATCAGAAATCTGCCTTTGAAATCGCGGCGAAGCCCAAGCCCAAAGCCTAACTTCCACTATTTTCATTGAATCACACCAACCCCGTGCTCCGCTGACACGGAGGCCATCTGCATCCCATTGTTTTTAATGGTAAATAAAATCGTTTGTAAATTCACACTATGTTAAATAAACTTAATTCTAGATCTGGCCGATCAACTATTGTGTCCGCATGAGCCGGAGGAAGTAGACCGTGAGCACCCAAGTGAAAGCAATCATCGCCGGAGTCGTGATCGTGGGCGTACTGGCGTTCAGCCTCCACTATACGTCCTCACGCCGCAAAGCCGGCCCCGCCGAGCTAGGCGAAGGGGCGCCCGCTGAAACCGCGAAAACCTCGGGCTACGGAGTTGACGAAAAGGAAGGCGCCATTTCCTCGGGCGAAGACGATGCTGTGCGCGGCAAACAGCCCAAAGTCGAGACCTCGAAATCGGAAACCACTGGCGAAAAATCCGCCAAGAAGGACATCGCCGCGGCTCCGAGCGCGGTCGAAAAGACCGGCGTCAGCCCGAGCGGCGAAGCGGCCAGCGAATTGCGCGTCGGCCGCGAGTGGAAGATCGCCGGCCTGCGGACCCTGGACCAAGCCTCAGAGTGAGGCTTTGGGTCACGGCCGCACGCCGCAGCGGCTGAAGCTGGACGGCCGGCCCGTGGG
>CAYZKI010000016.1:6784-8491 GCA_964478745.1 uncultured Bacteriovoracaceae bacterium | reverse complement strand
GCCGCCACGCAGCCCGCACCCTCGGCGCAGGCCGCCGGCAGCGAGCCCAAGGGTGCCGTCGCCTACATCAAGTCCATTCTCGGGATCGGCCAGAAAACCGATACCGCTCCCAAGGCCGAAGGCGGCGTGAAGACGGGCGAATCCCCGGCTGGGCAGACCGCCGCCCTGACCCCTGGCTCCGGCTCGGCCGGAAGCGCCACCGCTCCCGCGGCCGCTCCGGAGCCGCAGGGCTGCTTCACCATGGCCTTCAAGCACAAGAAGATGATGGCGCACTCGAGCGACGAGGCCTGCAGCCATCACAAGAACCAGATCAAGCTCAAGCACGCGAAGATCAACACCAAGTCGATCTGCGTTCGCGTGGACGGCAAGCCGGTGAAGTTCGCGGTCAACAAGAAGGACCCGAGCGAGATCACGATCGCCGGCGTGGCGGGCCCGGACGCGAAGATCACGGCCCGTTACTGCGTCGGCAAGGCCGCCTGCAACGAGGAGTGCAAGATTCCCAAGGACGAATTCATGGCCGCCATCGGCGCCACCGACGACCTCAAGGGCACGACCGAGATCGGCCATTGGGAGCTCGACGGGGTGAGCGAAGCCGACGCGAAGAAGACTGCGAAGATCAACACTGAGCTCAAGCGCGAGCTTGCCAGCCTCGACGAGGTTGAACCCGGGACTTCGGAAGGCGTCTCGATCTTCCGTGACTGGGTTGGCGAAGAAGAAGGCCCTGCCTGCGGCACCCAGCAGGCGAGGCTCGGGGAGTGATTTATGAATAAACAGCTGCGGAACTCGGTACTCATTGCAGCCGCGGCCCTCGCCGTGACCTCCTTCTCCGCCTGCACGGAAACGGCCAAGGGCTTCCGCCTGGGTCAGCAGGAAGAGACTTTCGGCGTGACCGACGAGCTCGACATCTCGACCAAGATCGACCTCCTGTGGGTGGTCGATAACTCGGCCTCGATGGACGTCTCGCAGGAGAAGCTCCGCGCCGGTTTCGCGGGCTTCGCCACAAAGTACATGAAGCCGACCTGGGACATCCGCGTCGCCGTCATCACGACCGACACCTACCTCGCCCATCCCCGTTTCGTGGGCTACCTGAACACCAGGATCGCGGCCAACGGCTACTCGTCGAGCTACATCAACTCGCGCCTGGGAAGCTGGGTGAACCCGTCGTGGAACCCGACCCTCCTGAATACGAGCACGGGGCAGTTCCCGAACGGCGTCCGCTATCGCGATCTCTGGCCGTCTACGATCTCGAACTACGCGCGCCTTCTTCCGGGCAAGCATGACGGCCCGATCACCGCCCTCTGCTTCGAGCCCCATGCATACTTCTTCCTGGGGCAGACCAACTGCCGCGTACGCGACGTTCCGGGCGCGAACACCGGCATCGCCAACTGCCTGAACCCGAGCGGAAGCGAGACCGGCGTCACCCAGTGCGTGAACACCGTTCAGAACGACTCGGTCCGCAGCGGCAAGGCCATCATCACGACCATGCCTCCCGCCGGAGTCCCTGGCGACTCCGCGTGGGTCAACCAGCTCGTGAGCGACTTCATGGTCAACGTGACCACCGGCGCGAGCGGCCACGGCTCTGAGCGCGGTCTCCAGTCCCTCGCGCAGCTGATCGCCGACAACGAAGGCTCGGCTACGGCCTTCTTCCGCCCCGGCTCGCTTCGCGGCATCGTTTTCGTGACCGACGAGGAAGACCAGAGCGTCGTG
>CAYZKI010000016.1:0-6774 GCA_964478745.1 uncultured Bacteriovoracaceae bacterium | reverse complement strand
TCGTGATCCCGTCTTCGGGCTCGTTTGACCCCTGGACCGGCTACACCAGCTCCTGCCCGTCGAAAACCGTCGACGGACATACGTACACCCTGTCGACCTGCCCGCTGGCCGCCCAGCTCATCCCGGTCTCGACGTTCAAGAGCAGCTTCGACACGTTCTTCTCCTCGCTTGACGGAGCGGGCTCCAGCCCGAACTACTTCGTGTTCTCGATCGTGCCGGAAACCGGCCAGGCGATCCAGGAGCTTCAGGTGGCCCGCCAGGCCGACGACACGCTCGTCGGGAACGCCGGCAACGTGGCCGTCGACCGCGGCGACCGCTACATCGAGCTCGGCAACCTGGTCGGAAACGGCTCCGACGTCATGAACATCGCCGATGACGACTACTCGCCGATCCTCGACGCGATCGGTAACGCGATCATCAGCAAGAAGAGCACCTTCATCCTCGCGCGAGCTCCCACGGGAAGCGAGCAGATGGTCGTCAAGATCAGGCATGCGGATGGAAGCGCGACGATTGTCCCGAGCACCAGTTACGTCGTCAACGGCACTGAGCTCAGGATCACGGACCTCGACATTGTCCTGGGATTCGCGTCCACGGACAAGATCATCATCAACTACGAACCTAAGACGATCTTCTGACCTGAACAGGATCTGACTGGAGGAAACTGAAAATGGGCGGCTTTTTCGAGTTTATCAGGAACAACATCTGGCACGTGGCTCCGATTCTCGTCTCGGCGGTGATCGCCGTGGCGATCATCTTCGACCGGTCGGTCGCGCTCTTCAAGACGTACCCGATCCAGAACTCCCAAGGCTTCTTCGACAAGCTCTCCGAGCTCGTTCTCGCCGGCAAGCTGGCTGACGCCGTCGCTCTCTGCGACCGCCATCCCCAGAAGCCGGCCGCGAAGGTCATCAAGCAGGCGCTGCTCCGCGCTCACCAGCCCGAGGGCCTGATCGAGCACGGCCTCGACATCGCCGTCACCGACGCGACCCAGGCCATCCAGAAGCGTACGAGCTTCCTGGCCACGATCGCGAACGTAGCAACCCTCCTGGGGCTCTTCGGCACGATCGCCGGTCTGATCCACTCGTTCGAGGCCGTCGGTCACGCGGACCCTCAGCAGAAATCAGCGCTCCTCGCTGCCGGTATCTCGACCGCCATGAACGCCACGATGATGGGTCTCGGCGTCGCGATCCCCTGCATGATCGCGTTCAGCTTCCTGACCAATCGCACTAACCGCCTCATCGCGGAAGTCGATCAGTCCGCGGCGCGCGTGATGGACATCCTCAAGCAGCGCTACTACGCGGCCGAGGAAGCGGCGTTCGAAAGCGACGAGTCCGGCTCGCCCAAGGTGACCCAGCTCAGGAGGTCCGCATGAGCGCAGGCTCACTGCCCGGCCAGAATGCCGGCGGTCACGGCCGCGGCAAACGCGGGCGCGGCGAGGAAAGCCAGGAGTTCGACCTGAACCTCGCCCCGATCATCGACGCCTTCACGGTGCTGATCACCTTCATGCTCGCTTCCGCCGCGTTTCTCTCCATCGGCATCTTCGATGCCGGCGTGGCGGCCGCGGGCGCGGCCCCGTCCTCCCAGAAGCCGCCCTCGATCAACGTAGTCGTGGAGATGAGCAAGGCTCAGCAGCTTCTCGTCAAGGTCACGGGCAAGGTCAACTCGACCGTGACGCTGAGCCCGAAGGCCGGCCAACCGGACTTCGAAGGGCTCAAGACGAACCTCGACGGACTCAAGGCAAAATACAGCGACCTCGCTGCGGTGACCCTGAGCGCCGACACCGCGGTCCAGTACAAGGACGTCATCAAGGCGATGGAGATGACCCGCAAGTCGATCCCCGTCGTCCTCCTGGGTGGTTTCTAAGGAGATCTTATGGCCAGAAGAAAGCGCACACGGCCGCAGTCGGAAGACATGTCGCTGCAGATCACGTCGATGGCCGACATCTTCGTGATCCTGCTCGTGTTCCTCCTGAAGAGCTACGCCACCAGCGCCACCAACATCGCCCCGAGCGCGACCACCACGCTTCCCCAGGCTGACGCCCAGGACTCGGCGGTCGAGGCCCTCAAGGTCGAGCTCGCGGAGAACGCCGTGCTGGTCGAAGGACAGCCGGTCGTGCAGCTCCAGAAATTCGAGTTCTCGAAGGACGACCTCCTGGGCAACGGCAGCTCGAAGCTGCTGGGCAAAGCCCTCGAGCGGGAGCGTCAACGTCAGGTCCTGATCGCGAAATCAAACTCCGAAGTGAAGGTCGATCCCAAGATCGTGATCGTCGCCGACCAGCGGGCGCCCTACGGCTCCGTGAAGGCGGTTCTCGCTTCGGCTGCCCTCCACGGCTACACCGACTTCAAGTTGGCTGTCGTGCGGGGAGAATAGACGACGAAACGGGGTACTCCATGGCTTGGCGGCACGGAGATCAAGGCACCAAAAACAGCAGTGGAAGAAGCAGCAGGAACGGAAAGCACGGTCTCGTCCAGGTTTCCGCCCTCGTCTCGATCCTGATCGGCGTCTCTAGCCCGTCCGAAGCCGCGAAGTCGGTCTCGGCCGGAAAAGCCGCCAACGTCAAGGTGGCCAAAGCCTCCGACGAGGCCTATGAGCGCGACGTCGACAAGGTCGCACTCTCCTCGCAGGAGCAGGCGATCGCGAAGCTCAAGGTCCTGCTCAAGAAGTACGCCGGCAAGCGCCAGGAACCGGTCCTGCTCTCCAAGCTCGCGGAGCTCCAGCAGCAGCACGCCTCCATCCTGTTCCGGATCGCGCACGGGAACGCTCATCGCACCAAGAAGAGCGTCGATCTGTCGCGGTACCACTCGTCCATGCAGGGCTCGATCTCGACGATCAATACCCTCATCGGTAAGTACCCTTACTTCGAGGAGATCCACACCGCGTACTTCATGCGCGGCAGGGGCTACGAGGAACTTGGCAAGGAAGGCCCGGCCACCAAGGACTACCTCCATCTCGTGAAGACGTTTCCCGAGGTCGACGAGGCCATCCCGGCCTACATGTCGCTTGCGGAGTACGCCATCAAGGCCAACGACCACCCGAGGGCCATCACCTACCTCAAGGAGGTGGAGAAGAAGCCGGCGAGCCCGCACTACCCGTTCGCCCTCTACAAGCTCTCCTGGTCTTACTACAACCTCAAGAACATCCCGACCGCGCTCTCCTACTCCGAGCGCCACGTCGCGTACTATAACGAGAAGAACGCGAGGTCGGCCGAGTCGGGCCTCCCTCCCGACACCTCCGACCTGGCCCTGCGCGACAACACGCTGTCCGACGTGACCGTGTTCTTCATCGAGGGCCTCGAGCAGAAGCTTCCTCAGTACCAGCTGAGCGAGGCTCTCCCCTACTTCAGGAAGCTCGAGTCCGGCCCGTCGCTGGGCAAGATGATCTCCAAGTTCGCCAAGCTTCTGCGCTCGCACGGGCACGAGCAGCTGACCGTCGAGTGGAAGTCGGAAGTGTTGCGCTCGGAGTCGGGCCGCCCCGAGAGCCTGGACGTCGTCCTGACCGCGTACGACTACCAGCTGAACAAGCGCCGCTTCAGCCAGCTGACCGAGACCGCGCAGGACATCGTGCGCCTCCACCAGAAGCACAAGGGATATGACGGATTCACCCGCGCCCAAAAGATGCTTCTCGACACCGCCGAGGGCCTGCAGGCCGTCATCGTCAAGAACAAGAACGCCGACGACGTCAGCAGCCTGAGCCCGGTGCTCGCCACGATCTACGAGTCTTTCACGAAGATCGTCGACGACTCGGACCCCCGTATCCCGCGCGTGCATTACAACCTCGCCGAGACGCTCTTCACCATCAAGGACTACGTCGGGGCGAGCACGCACTACCGCTGGGTGGTCGAGCACGGCAGCTGGGATCCCAAGAAGAAGGACGCCGGAACGGTCGTGGACGCGAGCCTGAAGGCCGTCGCGGCCCGGTACGAGGTGCTCCGCCAGAAGCAGCTGGTCCCGAAGGAGCTGACGGCGAAGCCGCTTTCCGCGGAATCGTCGAAGAAACTCGACCCGCTCGTCGCCGAGTGGATCGAATGGCTCGACAAGCACGTTTCCTACTCCCAGGAAGATACCGAGAACTTCGTTTTCGAGGCCAACCGCACGCTCTATGCCGGCGGGAAGATCGAGCTCGCGCTCAAGCGCCTCAAGAGATTCGCGGAAAAGTCGCCGAAGTCCGCCTACGCGATCCCATCGGCGAGCCTGGCCATCGACACTCACATCGCGAGCCAGGACTGGGAAGGCACCCACGAGCTCGCGAAGGATTTCCTCGAAGTCTCGGAGTGGAAGTCGACGCCGTTCACCAAGCACCTGTTCGCGGTCGCGGCCGACGCCTCCTACAAAATGATCGAGGAGCTTCATCGCAAGGGCGACTTCAAGGGCACCATGAAGGCCTCGGATGACTTCCTCAAGAAGTATCCAGCGAGCAAGCGCCTCGCGGACACGCTCGCCATCGCGGGCGCCGCCGCGATGTCAGCCGACGAGAAGAAGAAGGCCTCCGACTACTTCAGCAGGCTCATCAAGGACGTGCCGAAGGCCGACAGCGTCGGCACGGCGCTGCTGGCCCGCGCCTCGATCGCCGAGGAGCGCTACCAGTTCGCGCAGGCCGCCAACGACTACCGCAGCTATCTCGGCCTGCCGCCCTCGCTCATCAAGCTCAAGCAGGCGGAAGTCGAGAAGCTCAAGCGCAAGACCCTGGCCCTGACCTGGCTCGCCGGCAACGGCCTGGAGCTCCGGGCCGCCATCGACTTCAAGGGCATCTGCGGCGAGGACCTCGCGCTCGAGTGCGAGAAGTACCAGATCCTCCTGATGATCTCCGACAGCGCCAAGACCGCCGATCAGAGGTTCACCGAAAGGGCGTTCGAAGAGGCCCGCAAGGGGAACAAGGAGAACCGCACGCTCTGGGCGATCGCGGCTCTCGAGGGAGCGCAGAACCTGGCCTGGAGAGACCGCCTTCACATGCTCAAGCAGCTCGGCTCGGGCTGGGAGGACCTGGACCCGCTCGTCCGCTACACGATGGTCCCGGTGGTCAGCGCCTCGGTTCCGCGCGCGTTCCAGCTGAATCGCAAAATGATGCGCGAGATCGCTCCGCTGCGCGCGAACGAGCGCTACATCACTCACCGGATCGACGTGGTCCGCGAGATCGAGAGCGCGGCCACCAAGGCGATGAAGCTCCCGTGGTCCCGCGTTCGCGCCGAGGTCCTGAGCGAGGTGGCCGGCCTGTACCTGGACGTCGCCCGCGAGCTCAACCTCCTTTCGCCGCCGAAGGGCCTTTCGGAGGAAGACCTGGTCGCGTACCAGGACACGGTTCGCAAACTCGTCATGCCGTTCGAGGAAAAGGGCCAGGAGATCCGCGCCAAGGCGTTCGAGATCGCATCGCGGTTCTCGGTGGACGACCGCTCGTATGACGCCGTTGCCGAGCCTTTCTTCGCGGAAAACCCGTCGCAGGCGAAGTCGCTGAAGCCCGCGATGAAGCTTCCCGAGCCTCCCGCTTTCGATCTCGCGCTGCTCGACACGCTCGACTCCAAGGGCGACTGGGACGACGTGGCGGACGGGGACTACCGCGACAGCAACGACAAGTCCCTCTACCTCAAGCAGGCTTGGGCCGACGCCCTCAAGGCGAGGCGCTGGCAGCAGGTGGGATTCTTCCTCCAGGAGGCCCGCGAGAAGAAGCTGATCCCCATCGCGCCCCTGACGGTCGTCAACGCCGTCTCGCTCGCCGCGGTGGGCGCTCGCGGGGAGGCTCTCGCCGAGCTCGAGGCTGCCCGCAAGGAGTTCCAGGAGCCCAAGATCCGCTCCAGGATCCAGGTGTCCCTCCTCCAGTACGCCGTCAAGTCGTGCGGGAAAAAGAGGGCCGAGGAGCTCATCAAGGATATGAACCCCGAGGAGCTCTCGGGCAAGGACGCCACGCTCGTCGCGGACGCGTCGATCTACACCGGTTTGCTCAAGCCCGCGCCGACCTCCGCGCCGGAAGCGCAGCGCGCGCCGGCTTCGGCGCCCGCCAAGAAGAAGCAGTGATCAGGCGACCGCGGATTTCTGCGAGAGAAGCGGCCCTGGCTCGACGAGAGGCCCGGGAGCGACCACCGGTATGTATTCGCCGATATGCTCGCGCCGGGCGCGCCGCCGGGCGATCTCAGCCCTTTTTCTCATGACGAGCCGCCGAGGCGTTTCTCCCGAGATTCCCCGAGTCGCCAGCGGCAGAGCCAGACCGATCGCGATCAGAGCCAGCGGATCGCCGCGGCCTTCCCGCGTCGCGGATCGAAAGCCTGAGAAGAGAAGAAGGCCCGCCGACGCTCCGAGCGCTAAAAGCCGGCGAGCGGGCGTCCAAGAGCGCTCGCTCGCCAATCTCCTTACGCCGCGGCTGCCCTGCAGCGACGGCACGTTCTCGGAGCTCGTGTACACGTCCAGGTGGTTCGATACCCCGTGCACGCCGCGAATCGCCGCGACCTCCGAGATCAGCGACGCGACCTCGTCGGCGAGGATCGGACCGCCCAGTGTGACGTGCCCCCGCCTCGAAGTCACCTCGATCGCGCCCGGATGGGAAATCAGCCGCCCCAGCCTCGCACGGACACGCGCCACAAGTACCTCATCACCGACGCCAGGCTCCGGCGAGCGGGCGCTTCTCGCGCGCGCGATCATTCCCGCCGCCCTGTGTTCCGCGTCCGACCAGCCGCGAGCGATCTCCAGGCGCGCCTCGCGCAGGAAGTGTCTCGCCTTGTCGATCGCCACCGCTCGGCGTATCGCCCCTCGCTGCCGGTCCAGGAAGTACATCGCCAGCATCCCTTCGATC
>CAYZKI010000015.1:0-19930 GCA_964478745.1 uncultured Bacteriovoracaceae bacterium | reverse complement strand
GCTGCACGTAGAGCATCTCGAACGAATCGAGGCTCCAGTCGTTGGGGACCGTGACGCTCGGGAAGAAGCGATCGCGGACCTCCGGATTCTTCATCCCGACGTAGCAGGCCTGGGCAGCGATCTCGACGAGGGCGCGGAACTTCATGGGCTCGGCGCCAAGATTCTGGCGGACCCCCATGGCGTAATTGCTCGCGCCCAGAGCCGGCATGCTTTCGGAAAGCTTAGTCAGCACCTCGCGCGCTTCCGCGTCCGGATTCGATTCGGTCACCTTAAGGTCTCTACGGATAACGGAAGCCAACACCTGAGGACCCATGAAGGTCCAATCGCCCGCGGAGACGCCCCCGGCGAGGTTGGCCGTCGGCGAGCCCAAACGTGGACGAGGTGGCGTGATCACGGCGTCCGGATCGGTCGAACCCGTAACCGGCTGGCGCTGAGTGTACGCCGAGCCGCGCTTTCCCGACTTTCCCTGATAGGGCGAGAAGCAGCCGGTGCCGAGCGCGAGCGCGGCCGAGGCGACGATGAAGCTCGTGATGGATAGGTTCTGGCGAAACACCCCTGATAATCCCCCGGCGACCGTTGCCGGTCCCCAGGCTCATACAGAGCAAGCGCCGAACCAGCGAAAGCGCTGAAGTTCCGGCGAAAAACCGAGGGAAAGCAGGGTGTGTCCGCCGCGACTTCCGTCGAAGCCTTGGGCAGCGGTCGATGCGCGGAACAGGTCGCCGCTGACACGGGCGGAGGCAGCGGATATGCTGGAAGAAATGTTCATCTTCGGCCACCTCGGCATCGGATCGAAGCTCGTATCCCCGGCCGCGCGCCGCCTGCCCTGGCTCGCGGTGCTCGCGGGCACCCTGCTTCCCGACCTGATCGACAAGCCGCTCTACTACATCCAACGCTGGGTGCCGGGGCTCGAGATCCCGCTCGTCACCTGCACGCGGACCTTCGCGCACACGGCCGGCTTCACGATCACGCTGACCGCGATCGCCTGGGCGAGGCGATCGAAGCTGCTAGCCGGGCTCGCGCTCGGAACCGTTTCCCATCAGATCCTCGACATCACCCTCGACAAGATCCTCGACGCCTCCGAGCCCTCGGCGCTGATCGCCTTTCTGTGGCCGGTCTTCGGCCCGAACCGCGGGCGCTTCACCGTGGCCCCTTTCGAGAACCTCCACGAGCATCTTTCCCTGCTCGGAAACTCCGTGGTGATCGGAGCCGAGATGGTGGGCCTCCTCCTGCTCGTGACCCAGTGGCGCGCCCGCCGGAACGTGACTTAAACTATTGAAATCATGTCCTTTCCATGGCCGATCCCATTAGTTGACCATTTTACTATGACTATGATACCTCGAGGCCATGAAAGCTCTCCTGATGTATGCGGCGCTGGCCGCCGCTGCCGCTCCTTCCGTCTCCCACGCCGCCTCCGAGCGTGTTCGCCTGGAAACCGATGAGCTCCTGGGCCTCGGCTGGAGCACGGACCTGGAGCAGGTGCTCGGCACCTGCGTCGAGGGCAAGGAAACCACCACGCCGATGCGTGAATTCAAATACGAGGTCGAGTCCGCCGAGTACTCTCCGGGCCACCTCGAGATCCGGATCGCGGCGACGCTGCTCCGGAGCCGCATCGACCTGGTCTCGCCCAAGCTCACCGAGGAAGCGAATTTCCATTCGAACTTCGCGAGCTACTGCGGAGAGAAGTACGTCGCCGGCTACCTGATCGGAGGCAGCCTGGCCTTCTCGATGTACGTCGAGACGAAGGGCCTGAAGGCGCCCTGGCTCGCTTCGCTTCGCGAGTCCTTCGACGATTCGCGATCCAAGGAATTCGAGGCGCTCGTCGATCGCATCTGGAACGCGGCCAGGAATGGGATGAAAGGCTCTGCCGCCGTCTATTCGCCTTCCCTGCCCAAGGAATATGACGTCGCCGCCGGACCGGAATCCTTCGGCACCCGCCTGGGCGCGGCTCTCCGCCAGTACATCGCGGACTACGACGCGCAGAAGAGCGAGTTCACGCAGTTCCACCTGCTCGAGGACTACGCGGCGTTCGGACCGAGCATCGATTTCTCGCCCAAGCGCTCGAAGCTGATCCCGGGCCCGTGGAACATCCGCGGCGGTGGCGAGAAGAAATGACTTACTTCGCCGGCGAAACCGCGGCTCCACCCGAGCTCTGGCGCATGTCGAGCCACACGGCGAGGATGATGATCACGCCCTTGATCACCTTCTGGTAGAACTCGGTCACGTCCATCAGGCTCATGCCGTTGTTCAGCGCGCCGATGAAGAACGCGCCGATGATCGCCCCGCGGACCGTGCCGATGCCGCCCTTGAGACTGGTTCCGCCGATCACGACCGCCGCGATGGCGTCGAGCTCGAAGAGCTCGCCCGCCGTCGGAAGCGCGCCGTTCAGGCGGGCCGAAAGGATCGCGCCGGACAGGCCGGCGAGCGCGCCCATGACCACGTAAATGCCGAAGCTGATCGAGCGGATCGGGACGCCGGCGAGCCAGGCGGCTTCCGGGTTGCCGCCGATGGCGAGCACGAAACGGCCGAGACGGGTGCGGGTCAGGATCAGAGTGCCTGCCGCGCCCAGGATACCGAAGATGAGAACCGGGATCGGAAGCCCGCGATAGCCCAGGCAGGCCCAGGTAGCCAGGCCCGCGATGGCGATGGTGCCGAACGCGCCGAGCGCGTCGCCCAGGCCGCGGTCCTTCTTCAGGAGCTTTGAAGCGACGATCGCGAGCGCGGTGCCGCCGATCACGGCGACCGACACGTTCGGCGAGAGATAGCCCTGACCGATCTCGTTGAACGAGTCGGAAAGCGGAGCGATCGAAGCGCCGTTCGCGAAGATCAGGGCGAGACCGCGCGCGATGACCATCATCCCGAGCGTGATGATGAAGGGGGCGATCCGGTGCCGGGTGATCAGCCAGCCGTTGAACACGCCTGCCGCGACGCCGACGCTCACGGCGGCGGCGACGCAGATGAGGCTCGCCCAGAGCGCGCTGCCACCGACCCCTTCGTTGCCCCACGCCGATAGACCGTAGTTCACCTGAAGGATGCCGACGGCGACGCCCGCGAGAGCCACGACCGATCCGACCGAAAGATCGATGCCGCCGATCAGGATGACGTAGGTCATGCCGACGGCGAGGATCCCGTTAATCGCGACCTGGCGCGCCAGGTTGGTCAGGTTGCGCGGGGAAGTGAACGTTCCTTCCGTGAGGTACGCGAGGACGACCATGACGGCGGCAAGCGCGATCAGGCTTCTCCAGAGGGACCAGTCGAGCGCGAGCTTCTTCTTCGAGCCCTTCGCGGGGTCCTTCGCCTGAGCGCCGGTCGGAGAAACGGTTGTACTCATCGTGGAACTCATAGTGATGCAGCCCTCATAATATCTTCCTGGGTCGCGGTCCGTGCCGGGAGATCGGCCGAAAGATGTCCCTCACGCAGGACGAGAATGCGATGGCTCAGGCCCAGGATCTCCGGCATCTCGCTCGATGCGACGATGATTCCGATGCCCTGTGACGCGAGCTTCTGGATCCAGTGGTAAACCTCGACCTTCGCGCCGACGTCGATGCCTCGGGTCGGCTCGTCGAGGAACAGGATCTCGGGGCCCGTCATGAGCCACTTGGCCAGCACGACTTTCTGCTGGTTGCCGCCCGACAGCTCGCCGACGGCCTGGTCGAGATGCGCGCTCTTCACGCGAAGCTGGCGCGCCCACTCCTGCGAAAGCTCGGTTTCGCCGTCGCGATCGATGAAGCTCAGGAGCCCGCCGCCGCCGGCCAGGCCCTTCGTGCCGGAAACGAGCCCCGGCAGGACCATGTTGTTGCGGATCGACTGGTTGAGCACGAGGCCGCTGCCCTTGCGATCCTCCGAGACAAAGGCCATCTTCGCGCGGATCGCGTCAGCCGGGACCGAGAGATCCACTTCCTTGCCGTGGATCCATACGCGGCCTTCGACGTAGTACCCCGAGCCCTTGGGACCGCGGCCGTCGAGGACTCCGAAGATCGACTCGAAGACCTCCGAGCGGCCGGCGCCGAGCAACCCGGAAAGGCCGAGGACCTCCCCCTTGCGGAGAGTGAAGCTCAGGTTCCGGACCAGGGTCTTGCCTTTAGGGGAGCGCGTGGTGAGCCCCTCGACGCGGAGAAGCTCGTCGGTGATCTTCGTGTTGCGCGGCGGATAGATGTCGTCGATCGCGCGGCCGACCATCCAGGAGATCAGCTTCGGCTCGAGCGTCGCGCGGGGCGTGCGCTCGCCGTTCTCGGCGGCCGGGCTCTCGCCCGCGTTCTTCCCGTCGCGAAGCACGACCATTCGGTCGGCCAGGCGGAAGACCTCGTCGAGCTTGTGAGTGATGTAGATGATCGCGCGGCCTTCGGCACGGAGGCGCTCGACGATCGTGTAGAGGCGCTGGACTTCCTGCTCGGTGAGCGCGGAGGTCGGCTCGTCGAAGACGAGGATCTTCGCGTCGCGATGGAGCGCGCGCGCGATCTCGACGAGCTGCCGGCCGCCGACTGACAGGTCACCGACCCGCGTACGCGAGTCGAGGCCGAGGCTCAGGGTATCGAGGAACTCCTGGCAGCGCTCGTGAAGCTCGTCCCAGCGGATCCAGCGCGGCAGCTGGTCGAGCTCGAGATGCTCGCCGACGGTCAGCTCCGGAAAGACCGAGAGCTCCTGATGGATCATCGCGATGCCGGCCGCGTGCGCGTCGCGGGTGTCCTTGAACGAACAGGCGCGGCCGGAAACCATGATCTCACCCTCGAAGGTGCCCGCGGGCCAGACGCCCGAGAGCACCTTCATGAGAGTGGATTTTCCCGCGCCGTTCTCACCGAGAAGAGCCACGACTTCGCCCGCGCGAACCGAAAGATTCACCCCGTCGAGAGCACGAGTTCCCGGAAAGGTCTTCGTGATCGAACGAAGTTCGAGCAGTTCAGCGGACGATGGCACTGGCACTTCCCCCGGCACGGCGCTTAGTTCGACTTCGCGGCCGTCTTGCCGAAGATCGCCTCGCGGGTGTGGAAACCCGTCTTGACGATGCGCTCTTCGATATGCGCCTTGTCGACCGGATAAACCGGGGTGTTGATCGTCTTGATGTCGGCGAAGCCGTTGTTCACGATCGAGTCGTGCTTGAAGGCTTCCTTCTTGGCGAGGGCGACAGCGACTTCGGCCGCGCGGCGAGCCATGTCGTTGATCGAGATGAACACCTCGAGCTGCTGCTTGCCGGCGACGATGTTCCGGAGGTTCGCGAGGTCGGCGTCAGCGCCGGCCACGAAGACCTTGCCGGTGAGCTTCTGCTCCTCGAGAGCCTGGATCGCGCCGTGAGCCATGCCCGAGTTGTTGGCGAGAACGGCCTGGATGTTGTTCTTGTACTGGGTGAGCGCGTTCTCGACGGTCTTCATGGCGAGATCCGGCGACCAGCCCTGGTGGTACTGCTTCACGACGATCTTGATGTCCGGGTACTTCTTGAGGACTTCGAGAACCCCCGCGGTGCGGGCTTCGGCGACCGAGTGGCCCGCCTGGCCCATGATCAGGACGTAGTTTCCCTTGCCGCCGGTGGCCTTCACGGCCGCCTCGGCCTGGAGCTGGCCCACGCGCTTGGAGTCTTCGGTGATGTAAGCGTCGATCGGAGCGCCGGGGATCAGGCGGTCGTAGTCGACGACCGCGACGCCGTCGGCCTTGGCCTGCTTGACGAAGGAGCTTGCGGTATCGCCGTTCACCGGCTGGATGACGAGAGCCTGGACGCCCTTGGAAAGGACGTTGTCGACTTCCGCGGCCTGGGTCTGTTCGCTGTTGTTGCAGGAAGCAAACACCACTTCGGCGCCGAGCTTCTTGGCGGTCTCTTCGAAGACCTTCTTGTCGCGCTGATAACGCTCTTCCTGCATGGTGCTCAGGATGAAGCCGACCTTGACCGGCTTAGCGTAGGCAGACGAAGCAGAAATCGCCGCGATGAGCGCCAGAATAGAAATTTTCATGAAGCTGAATCCCCTTTCGAATCGAAATTTTGGGCCGCGGGACGGTATTAATAACCGGGTGGGGAGGTGTCAAGCTTCGATAGGTTTTTCAGCGGAAATTTGAAAGGATTTCGAGCGGATTTCCGCCACGGAAATTCGCGACGACTCCGCGATCAGCGGAGTCCCAGGGCACGCGCGAAAATCCAGATGGGCCCGATGAGAACGTGCTCGAGATTGCGAAAAAATTTCGGCGACTTCTTCTCGAAAACCGCGTGGCCGACGCCCTGGAAGACCCAGCCCAGGACAAAGAAGATCCAGAGCATACTAGTCGGGATTGTTCGTCCCAGGAAGTAACCTCCGAGGACCACGAGCGAGAAAGGCGCTCCGAGTCGCCAGCCAACGACCAGGTAGAAGACGCTTCCGACCGCCCAGAGAAGCAGACCCGCGTCGAGGCGAACGGGCGAATCCGCGATCACCAGGGATGACAAAAGCCCGAGCAGCGTCACGAGGATCATCGGAATTCCGAGAAAATGGCAGATCTCGTTGCCACGCGTCCGATGGGCTTCCTCATAATCTTCGAAATATTGCGAAAGGTTACGCATGCTGGCACCATCAGATCTATGGGAACAACGCCCGTTATTAAGGAATACCGTCCCGGTCAGTACATCTTTCAAGAGGGCACGCAGTCCGACTGCATGTACCTCATCAAGAAAGGTACCGTCGGCATCCGAAAGCGCAAGGGCTCTGCCTGGGTGGAGATCGCCCGCGTCTACGCGAATGAAGTCTTGGGCGAGCTTTCCTTCTTCGATCGCCAGCCACGCAGCGCGTCAGCGGTCGCCATGACCGAAGTGGAAGTGATGGAGCTGAAGTTCGACGGGCTCGACAAGCTCTGGAACCAGATTCCCGATTACATGAAGACGATCATGGCCTCGGTCGCCGAGCGCCTGCGCCGCGCGAACGATACCATCCGCCGCCTTCAGAAAGACGTCATCGTCGAGGATGTCAAAGGCAAGCCGATCGGCGCCGAGTCTCCTTCCGCCTCCGACGTGATGGCCGCGACCGCGAACATCCTCTCGGACGATCTGATGACCGGGAAAAAGGGCGACGACGACTCGGGCGAGAAGTCCTGATCCGGCTAGAATCCCGCCGGAGCGACTCCTCCGGTCGCTGACCAAACAACGCGGCCGTCGCTCGAAACGATCACCAGCTCGCCGCTGTTACGGAGCTCCAAGTGTGCGCCGTCGTTTCCTTGCGTTCCGCTCGACCAGATCGCGCCATCCGGTCCATAGATCACGAGATTGCCGTCGCCTTGCAGGACCGCGCTGGTGCCGCCCAGGCCGTGAGTGCCCGACGACCAGAGGTCACGCGAGCCTTGGTAGAGGACCAGGTTTCCGTCTCCCTGAAAGACGAGAGCGTACTCCCTGTTCGGCGACTCGATGCTCTCGTTCGCCTCCAAAGCCTCGTTTTGGCCGAAGATCGTCGCCGTCGCTCCGCCTGAGCCCGTGCTTCCGCCGCTGCCCCCGGAGGACCCTCCACCGGTACCGCCACCCGAGCTCGGCATGTAGCAGACCTGGTTCGCCGGGTTCAGCACGCACTCCACGGCGTGGCCATAGGCGGCTTCGCAGATCGCTTCGGACGAGTAGCCGGGCTCTCCGGGGAAGAAGGATCCCTCGTCATCGCAGGTCGTCGGCGGCGTGACCGCCTCGAACTCGGCAAGGCACGCGACGTCGGCGTTTATCGCGAAGGACTCGCCCGAGCTGGAAATGGGGCAAGCCTCGGCGCCGGAAACGAATCGAACGAATCGATGCCCAGAGTACGGGCTCGCGGCCAGAGTCACCGACTCGCCCGCGGGGACCGCGACCGCGCAGATCCCTGAAGGACAGCTGAGGCGAGCGGTCGACACCTGGCCTCCTCCGCTTCCGGTAATCGCGATGCGAAGAGTGTACGCGGTCGGCGCTCCGCCGGTGGTACCGCCGTCGCCGCCGCCGCCCGTGGCTCCGCCGCCGCTGCTGCCGTCTCCCGTGGTGCCTCCCGTTGAGCCGCCGCCTGTCGAACCGCCGTCATCAGGAGCTTCGAAAACCGCGGTACAGGCATAGTCGCCGTTGACGACGACTTCGGCGCTCGGAGCCAGGCCCGAGCAGTCGCCTCTCCATTCGACGAAACGGGAGGATTGCCCGGCGATGACCGCGGCCGCGATCGGAATGCGGGTTCCCTGCTCGACGCTCGCCGTGCTCACGCTCGAGCTGAAGGAACCGTAGCCCGCGAGGACCGAGCCGCCGGGACCGTCGACGCGCAAGGTGATGGTGTGGCGCGGACGGGAAACCGAACCGTAAATGGACGCCATGGCCTGGCCGTCGCTCTCGGTCGGCACCATCTCGCGGAACACGGTCGCGCCCATGGTGTCCGCGAACTCCTCGTAACCCGCCCGCGGAGTCATGATGTACTCCCCGTTCCGGGAGTAGCTGTTCGGCGGGTAATGCATGATCGACATGAAGTCGTAGGAGGTGACGTTGTTCGAGCTCGAGATCACCTCGTAAGCGAAGCGGTACTCGCTCACGACGCGATCGTAGTTGACCGCGATGTAACGGTCGCGGTCGGAGCGCTGATGCTCGTGCAGGAGGCCGAAGGCATGGCCGATCTCATGAACGAGCTGCCCTCTGAGCATGCAGCCGCCCATGTTCATCGTCCGGACACCGTCGCCCATTCCCACCTCGGTGTTGCAGGGCGAGACGTTGCGGAAGTTGAGGTACTGCCTTTCGTTCGAGCGGCGGACGCACCGGACGTTGGCGCGGGTTTCCCACTCGCGACACGCCTCGAAGAACCTTTCCTGATCCTCGGGTCCGTATCCCTCGAACGCCACGGGCATCACGCCGTTCGTCCAGGGTCTCCCCCTGTAGTAAACGAAGCCCGAGGCCGCGTACTCGACGGCGCCCGCTTGCCCGCGAACGAGAGCCCTGCCCTGCTGGAGCTCGCGGGCATCGAAGACCATGTCTCCGACCAGAACCTTGTCGGGACCTGCTTGCGCCTGAAGCCTCGACCGGGTTCTTCGCGAACCGGCCTCGCCGCAGGAACTGGCCGCGACGGCCGTGCAGACAAGAAGCGAAGCGATGCAGCCCTTAGAGAAAGTCCCCATATCCCCAAACCCCGGTGCCAGCTATACTTCAACCTTCGGACCAGGGGTTTCGGGCTTCGCGCGAGGGAATCCTTTGCGGATCCAGGGAGGATCCGCCGCGACACGCCTGCGGTGACCGGCTACTCCTTGGGCAGCTGAACAGCGATTGTTCAGCCTCGGCCCGAGCGGATTCCCCGCCCGGGCCATGCAATCACATCCCGTTCGGGCGGTAGCAGCCCTGCCGCAAGCTGCACTGGAGCGTGAAGCTGTAAGTGTGCTCGCAGTAGTTCCTGTCGGCGTAGCCGCGTCCCGTGTAGCTGCCCTGATCCGAGCAGACGATCGGGTTCGGCGTCGGCATGTACGGATGCCAGCAGCCGTCGCCCTGCTGTGAGCAGGTGATCTGCCGGCTGTAGCTCGCCTCGCACCAGTCCTTCGACTTGTAGCCGTTCCCGAAGTAGC
Source organism: uncultured Bacteriovoracaceae bacterium (assembly GCA_964478745.1). Classification (GTDB taxonomy): domain Bacteria; phylum Bdellovibrionota; class UBA1018; order UBA1018; family UBA1018; genus CAYZKI01. The sequence goes on along the minus strand of CAYZKI010000015.1, from coordinate 10,444 downwards.
TGCCGTCGTCGCGGCAGTGCGCGGAAGAAGGCTGCGTCGTCGTGGTGGTCGTGCTCGTCGTGGTCGTCGTCGGGCGCCCGCCGCCCCCGCCGCCGCGCTCGGGCACGTAGCAGCCGATGCGGCTGTTGTACTCGCAGCGGTTATGCCGGCGCTCGCAGTCGGAGCGGTCGTTGTACTCGTCGTTGCGGCGCTCGCATCGCCCGCTTTCGTTCGAGGGCGTGTAGCAGCCCACGCGCGAGTTGTACTCGCAGAACCGGTGCCGCCTTTCGCAGGAGGCGCGGTCGTCGAACTCATCGAGGCGGGGTCGACAGGCCGCCTCGGCGGTGCCGGAGCCCATCATCGCGATACCCAGGATCATCAGGGAAAAAATGTGGCGCATAGGTCAGGGGGTCCTTTCGTTGCGCCAGCCAATTGAAGGATCCGTACCCGTCGATTCGATCTGAAACCACTTCCGCTAAATCCAAGGACCGACGCGGATTTCCGGCGCGATGCCGCGCCCGGTGGTTTCAAGTGCATGCGTGTCTCCGAGCCACTCTGGCACTGCCCGGAAAGTGAGCTGGGCGCGGAGTAGCCTCTTTCGGCCGCTCCGCGCCCATTCTATCTAACGCTGGTTGAACAGGGTCACTGCCCGATCGGATGCCAGCAGCCGTCGCCGCGTTGCTCGCACGTGGCGTGGTTGCCGCGCTCGGCGTGCTCGCAAACGGCCTGGTTGCGGAACCCGCGGCGGCCACGGCCCTGGTAGCTTCCGTCGTCGTCGGTCCACGGGCAGCTCGGCATGGGTCGGGTCGTGGTCGTCGTGGTGCTGGTCGTGGTGGTCGTCGTCGGGCGCCAGCCGCCCCCACCGCCGCCGCGCTCGGGGACGTAGCAGCCGATGCGGCTGTTGTACTCGCAGGAGTTGTGGCGGCGCTCGCAGTCGGAGCGGTCGTTGTACTCCTGGTTGCGGCGCTCGCAGCGCCCGCTCTCGCTGCCGGGGGTGTAGCAACCCAGCCGCGAGTTGTACTCGCAGAAGCGGTGCTGTCTTTCGCACTCGTTCTGGCTCGAGTACTCGTCGTTGCGGCGCTCGCAGCGATCCGAGCCGCCCCAGCCGCCGCCGTTCGCGGGAACGTAGCAGCCGAGACGCGAATCGTAGTCGCAGCGGCTGTGACGGCGCTCGCAACCGAATCGGTCATCGAACTCGTCGTGCCGGGGGCTGCACGAGGCCTCGGCGTAGCCGGCGCTCGTCAGTGCGAAACCTAAAAACATCAGGGAAAAAAGTTGGCGCATAGGTCAGGGGGTCCTTTCGTTGCGCCAGGCAATTGAAGGATCCGTACCAAGTGGTTTCGAAACCAGGGCCAGTCTAAGAGCGTGAAATCACAAGACGCGCTCTTCGATCGCGCGGCGGCACGAACGCGAGATGGAAGCGGTTTGGCCCTGCGACAAAATTGCGGCAGGCGCAGTTTGATTCGGAATCGGGAATTTTTTGGAAACCGGGCTCCGCCTCAGTCGGCCGCTGTCGCGCTCCGGGAGAAGACCGGAGACACGGAAGCGCCGGAAGAAGACACCGTGGGCTTCAGTGCGAAGACCGAAGCCGTGGAAGCCGCGGGTACGAGGCCGGCTTCCTGTCCTCCGGATCGGCCAAGCCACGCGATCGCGGCGATCGCGCCCATTGCCGCTCCGGCCTTTCCGGCCTTCCTGAACCTCGCCAGCGGGCTCTTGTAATCGAGCATCATTTCCCAAGCCCGGCGGATCTGGGAGTTCTCAAGCCCTCCGGGCATGTGCTCCGTGTAGTGGATCCTGCGAAAGTCGCGCGGAAGCTTCGCGCCCAGGCGCTTGGCCATGGCTTGCGTGCGCTCGACGATCTTCCGGCGCGCGAACAGCGCGCGCATCCTCGCGGATCCCATGTCGTTGCGGCCGTGTCCCAATGCCGCCTCGTGCTCCGCGACCGGGGCGAGCCTGCGCTCGGCGCGCTCGACCAGACGTTTCGCGAGGTCGCCGTCCGACGCGAGCGCGTTCCCGCTCAGGGAGCAAAGGAGCGCCAGGCACAGCAGGAATCCGCGGGTGAACGCGAGGGAACGCATGCCGCCTGAATTTGCAGAGCCGATGCCACCCCGTCCGCGCGCCAGCTCCGCCAGGCCCGCGCCCACGCCGGGCCCGGGGGTCCGCCCTGTCAAAGGAGTTTACAGATGGGACCCCGTTAGGGAACCCAGCCCTGGGCGTCGAACTGGACCTTCGTCCGGGGATAGACGGCCCTGGACGCGCCCGTCGCCGTCTTCAGCGTCGCTCCTTGGGTCAGATACGCCGACTTCGGGGCTCCCGAGTCGTGGAACTCGATCTCTTCGCCGTACTCGGTCTCGAGCCATTGCCCTTGCACGAAGATGAAGTTCCGCCCACCGCTCGGGCTGAACAGGATGGAGTATCCGCAGGACGAAAGATTTCCACCCGTGGCGAAACCGCTCGTGCCGCAGGTGCCGCGAAAGCCCGGAAGATCGTAACTGACGGCCCCGTCGATCACTTCGAGCTCTCCCGCGGGAGTGAACTCGAGGACGCCCCAGGAGCCGCCGAAAGCGCTCTTCGAAAGATCCACGGGTGTCCAGATGCCCGACACCCTGATCCGTCCAACGCTCCCCGACTCGCAACGAACCGCATCGCCCCCGGGCGAGAATCTGGCGCTCTCGCATCTGCCTTCGAAAACGGGGGAGGCCACCTCCACCGTGGATCCGTCCCTGATCCTCGCCGATCCGTCATCGGCGAGCTCGACGTTTCCGAAATAGACCGTCCGCCACGAGCCGTTCAGGAAAACCTGCGAGGTGATCGCCACCTCGCAGCTCATGGGGTTTCCTGACGGATGGAACTCCGCGCTCCGGCAGGCGCCCTTGAAAACCGGAAGGGCGAACTGCACTCCGCCGGAGCCGCTCACCTTCCGGGCCTTCCCGTCGGGATGGAAAGAAAGGCTTCCCCAACTGAACCCTCCCGCGCCCACCACCACGTCCACCCGCACGTCGGTCATGCCCGCCTTGAAGGAGAACCCCTGGGGAAGAAGGTTGATCTCGGACGCGATGACGCCGGTCGGATGGAAGCGCACGGTGCTCTCGCTCGTTCCGTAGCCGACGTTCGCGCGCAGCTTGAGCCCGCGCCATTCGTGGGCGTACTCGGTCTGCCCCACGGTCAGGGCGGACTCGACCAGATCGTCCGAATGGAAGGTCACTTTCGCGGGGCCGGAGGCCCCGGAGCTCCACAGCACGATCGGGACACCCCCTTGGGCGTCGGCCTGCTCGATCTCGAGAAGCAGCAGGAGCTCGATGTACTCCCTGAGCTTCATCTTCTCCACGGCCGTCGAGCTGAGCAGGGTATTCAGGTAGCGGACGTTGATCGAGTTCCCGTGGGGATTCCGCTGCGAGCGCGCCTCGCGGAAGACCAGCTCGTGCAGGATCAGGCCCGCCCGCGCGTCGTTGTCGAGCCAGTCCCAGATGTCCTGGTTGATCGTGTAGCGCTTCTCGCCCGGGAACTTGGGCACGCGCTGGACCGCGGCCTGCTCGAGCTTGCAGTTCGATGGAATGTATCCATCGCCCGTATCCGGTATGTCGATCAAGGTGACGCCCCGGAGGAACTCGGCCTCCTGGTAGAACTTCGAGAACCAGGACCGATAGAGGTTCGCGCGGCCCGGGTTGATCCGATCGAGCCGGTCGAACACGATCGCGAGCTTGTCCTCGACCGGAAGCCTGGCCTTGCCGAGATCGATGGCCAGCCCGTGACGTGCCGTGGCCTCGTAGTGGTCATAGAGCTCGACGCTCTTGTGGCCGAGGGCATTGTGGCAGACGATCGCGTCGCCGCCGTTTCCCGTCTCCTTCCCCGCTTGAGCGCTTGCCGCTCCCATCGCGAAGCCGATCATCATCCCGGCGAATCGACCGACGAACCTCATCATGATTTCTCCTTTGTCTCCCGATCGAGGGGAAAGAGCTGGATTCCGAGACAGTACACCCGATCCTTGGACCCGCCGTCCTGGATCTCCTTGCAGAAGCGCCGCCTGAAGCGCCTGAGCTCGCGCTTGGCTTCCTCGACGCGGGAAGAGTCGACGGCGAAGATCATCGTGGAAAACTCGCGCTGCTCGGGAGGCACGGTCTCGAGCGCGTCGAGCGCCTCGCCGAGAACCTGCGCGTGGTGGGCGCGGATGGCGCGCGACGAAACGGGGTCCGGGGTGGCGAGGTCCTGGGCGGTCTGCCGCCACTCACCGTCGGGCCTTCTTTCCATCAGCCCCAGCTTCTCGAGACGCGACAGGGCCGCGCGTACCCGCTCGGGCGAGGACCTGAAACGCCGGGCCGCGTTCGCCACGCCGCCCGCGATCTCGGTCAGCTCCATCAGGCCGAAGTGGATCCAGTCCGCGATCACCTCGTAGGTCTCGAGCGACAGGATCGAGAATCCCGACGCCGACTCGAGGGCGCGCAGACGCCCTCGCGCGCCCTCGCGCGCCGCCTCGCTGCGACCATGCTCCGCCTCGACCGAGGCGACGAAATACTCGGCCTCATCGGCCCCGAGCTTCAGGCGCATGCTCATGCGCGAGGCGGTCTGCACGGAGAGCCCGCGCCGCTTCTGGAGGATCTCCGTGAGGTTCGAGGCGGGAATCCCCAGGTCGCGGGCGAAAGCGCGAAGGGAATAGCGTCCGTTGCGGCGGACGCGCCCCTCGAACTCCCTCTTCAGATAATCCAGGTAGGAATGCCCCGCGGCTTCCGTGCTCCCCATGAATCCGGAATATCCCCGAATCCGCCGACCGGCAACGGCTCCGATAACAAAGTGTTCTCAGAGATTCCCGAAGGACGGCGGAGCGGTCGGACCTTCACGGCCCGAGCTGCCGGATCGCCTCGTACACGACGATGCTGGCCGCGTTCGCGAGGTTGAGCGACCTCACGCGCGCGTCATACATCGGGATGCGGACCGTGTCCGCGGCGTGCGCGTTGAGGATCCAGTCGGCGAGACCGGCGGTTTCCTTGCCGAAGATCATGAACGTTCCCGGCTTGAACTGATGCTCGAAAACCGTATGCCCGGCTTTCTTCGACAGAAACACATGGGGCGCGTCCTTCGGAAGCCACTCGAGGAACGCCTCCGCGCTCGGATGCATCCGGACCTTGAGATGCTCCCAGTAATCCAGGCCGGCGCGCTTGAGCTTGGCGTGAGTGATCTCGAAGGCCATCGGTTCGACCAGGTGAAGCGTCGCCCCCGTGGCGAGACAAAGCCTCCCGATGGATCCCGTGTTCTGCGGGATCTCGGGCTCGATCAGGACTACGTGCAGATCGTGAGGCATCGGACCGCGGCTCGCCGACTACGGGCGGAGCGTGTTCAGCATGCGCGGGAACGGGATCGTCTCGCGAACGTGCTCCACGCCCGTGATCATCGCGACGGTGCGCTCGAGGCCCAGGCCGAAGCCCGAGTGAGGCACGCTGCCGAAGCGCCGGAGATCCAGGTACCAGGAGTAATCCTGCTCGTTGAGCTTGTGCTCGGCGATCCGGCGGCGGAGGACTTCCACGTCCTCCTCGCGCTGGCCGCCGCCGATGATCTCGCCGTAGCCGTCGGGCGCGATCAGGTCGCAGCCGAGCGCGTACTTGCCGGTGCCCTTGACGGCCGGGCCGCCCACCGCGTCCGACTGCTTGAAGTAGAACGCCTTGATCTGCGCAGGCATGTGGTGGACCCACACCGGCTTTCCGAACTCCTCGCCCAGCGCGGTTTCATGAGGCGCGCCGAAGTCCTCGCCCCAGGGGATGCCGACGCCCCGTTTCTCGAGGATCTTCACGGACTCGTCGTAGGAAATCTGCGCGAACGGCCCGCGGATGGCCTCGAGCTTCGAAAGATCGCGCTCGAGGATCTTGAGCTCCTTGGCCCGGTTGGCGAGGACGGTCTGGACGACGTGCTCGAGGAACTGCTGGCCGAGAAGCATGTTGTCCTCGAGGTCGGCGAACGCCACCTCGGGCTCGATCATCCAGAACTCGGTCAGGTGCTTGCGGGTTTTCGACTTCTCCGCGCGGAAGGTCGGACCGAAGGTGTAGATCTTCCCGAAGGCCATGGCCCCGACCTCGCCGTAGAGCTGGCCGGATTGCGTGAGGTAGGCCTTCTCGTCGAAGTACGGCGTCGAGAACAGCGTGGAGGTCCCTTCGCAGGAGCTCGGCGTCAGGATCGGCGCATCGAAGCGGACGAAGCCCCGCTTGTCGAAGAACTCGGAGATCGCGCGGATGATCTCGGCGCGCACGCGGATGGCCGCCCACTGTTTCTGCGAGCGGAGCCAGAGGTGACGGTTCTCCATGAGGAACTCGACCCCGTGCTCTTTGGGCGAGATCGGATAGGCATCGGCGATGTGGACGATCTTGAGCGTCTCGACGCCGAGCTCGTGGTTGCCCTTGTTGTCCTTGCGGATCTTGCCCGTGGCCTCGAATGCCGACTCCTGGGTCAGCTTTTCGAAGTCATTGAAGGCCTCCTCGGAGCATTCGCCCTTGAATAGAATGCCCTGCATGATGCCGGTACCGTCGCGCATCATCAGGAACTTGATCTTGCCCGAGCTTCGCTTGTTGTAGACCCAGCCCCGTACGGTCACGGTCTGGCCTTCGTGCTTGGCGGCTTCCTCAATATAGAATCGGTTCGGGGTCATACCCCCGATCTAGCACGATCAGAGGGCGGTTTCGAGGGTCGCGGTGCGGCCGCGCTCGAGCTGGGAAAGGCTGGCCCGGTGGCGCAGGGTCTCTTCCGCCAGCATGGCCCGCTCGGTGACCGTGAGCGCGGGGGCGCGCAGCTCGCCGTGTGCGAAGTCGAAAAGCCCGCCGCAGAACGAGGAGCTCGGCGTCAGGCGGGCCGAAGCCTCGATCCAGCCCCGGGAGCGCATGGCTCCGACCAGGCTGATCAGGCCGTCGATGGTCCGGTTGGCCGGGAACTCGTTCTTCTGGATGGCATGGGTGGCCGACCGGATCAGCAGATGCGCCCGGCGCAGCTCCGAGATGCCTGGATTGGCCGTGTAGAGACGCGTGAACTCGACCGCGGCCGAGGCAGCCACCGTCTCGGGAGACAGGCTGTAGAACGATTGATAACCGCGAAGGCCGGTCATGAACTCGTCGACCGGGGTTCCGAGGATCTCCGACTCGAGGCCCGCGATCGCCGAAAGCGCCGGGATGATGTTCGAGTAGCTGTAGCCAGTGACCGGAAGCGCGAGCAGCTCGTACATCTCGATGCCGAAGCCGAAGCTCAGCGCCTCGATCATGCGGAGCTTCTCGATGTGGACTCCGAATCCCAGGATGGAAGCCTGGGGAGCGAGCCGTGCGAGGCGCTCGCAGATCAGCTCCACCGGATGGGTGAGCACGACGACTGGCCGGTTCGACAGCATCTCCGGTCGGATCTCGTCGATGAAGGAGGTGCAGACGAACAGAGGGCCGTCCGGGGAAAGCCCGTCCTCGTGGCCCGACACCACGAGGTTCGAAGGAAGGGTGCCGAGCGTGCGGCGCGCGCCCTTGGGGTCGCTCGTCACGAGGCGGATCGCCAGATCCGGGAACTCGCGAGCCACGGTCGTGGAGAAACCGCGACCCAGGTTGCCCGCGCCCAGGATCGAGAGAATCGAGAATTTTTCGGCCCAGACGTTCGTGTTTTCGCTCATCGCACACCTTCAGCTGAGGGTGTGTAAAGCAAGACACATGCTGGGCTTTCCGGCGTTTGAGCGGGGTCTGAGCGAGGTTTGAGGGGCCTTCGGTGTCCAAGGGTTGGGCGGGTGCCAGGATCGGAGCAGGTCCTGAGCTTGGGGCTTGGCCTTGGGGCCTGAGCTTGGGGCTTGGCCTTGGCCTTGGGCTTGGCGCTCCGGGCCGGGAACCCGTCCGCGTTCTCCCGTTCGCGTCCTCGCCTCTTTCCTCACTCGGCTCTTGCCTGTACAAGGCGTCCGGCATATACCTTCGCTCACCCCATGAAAGCCCGCCCAACCAGGCCAGGACAGCTCTCCTTCCTCAAGGCTCCGCCCCGCTCCTACGGCGGGGAGCTCATGAAAAGGCGCAAGGGCCGCCAGGGGCCCCGCCCTCTGGACACCCGCAACTCCATGCACCTGGTGCTCAGATCCTCGAAGGCCAAAGGCGACTGGTCCTTCCGAAAGCCCGAGAACCAGCGCCGCATCGAATCCATCCTAAGGCGCTTTGCGGCCAGAAACGGCATCCGTATCCACGCTTCGGCCAACGTCGGGAATCACCTGCATCTGCACGTGAAGCTCTCGAATCGCCACACGTACAAAGCCTTTATCCGCGCCGTCACCTCCGCGATCGCGATGGCCGTCACTGGCGCGAGCCGCTGGAGGAAGGTCGTGGGCGCGAAGAGGTTCTGGGACTACCGCCCGTTCTCACGGATCATCGTCGGACGGCGCGCGCTGCTTACGCTTCGCGATTACCTGTTCATCAACGAGCTCGAAGGCCAGGGCATCGATCGCTCGACGGCCCGGCGCGAGGCGCACTTCATCTACCGCACCGCGCCCTCCTAGGGCGCCCGGCTGGGGCGACCGCGCAACGAACGCCCAGGCCCCTACTTCAGCCGCTTCGCTTCGAGAAGCCGCAGCGGCGGCTGGCGAAGGTCGCTCACGATGCGGAACCAGCTCGCCACCTTGAGCACGTAGTAGGTCACGTCGATCTCCCACCAGAAGAACCCCTGGCGGGTCGAGCTCTGGTAGGTGTGGTGGTTGTTGTGCCAGCCCTCGCCCAAGGTAATCAGCGCGAGCAGCCAGTTGTTCCGGCTCGTGTCCGTGGTCTGATAGCGGCGCGAGCCGAAGACGTGCGAGAGCGAGTTGATCGTGAAAGTGCCATGCCACAGGAGAACGGTGCTCACGAAAAAGCCCCAGATCAGCGCCGACCACCCGCCCACGAGCCACAGGACGATCGCCAGCGTGATCGGCGGCACGAGATGGAAGCGGTTCAGCCACACGAGCTCGCGGTACTTCGCGAGATCGGGAATGAGATCCCAGCGGGTTTCCTCGTATTTCGTGAGGAACCAGCCGATGTGCGACCACCAGAAGCCGCGCTGCTTCGGCGAATGCAGGTCCTCGGGCTTGTCGGAGAACTTGTGGTGGTGGCGATGATGGGCGGCCCACCAGAGCACGCCCTTCTGGACCGCCGTGGTGCCGATGAAGGCCAGGCAGAACTGCCAGAAGCGGTTCATGCGGTAGGTGCGATGGGAAAAATAGCGGTGATAGCCCGCCGTGATCGCGAACATCCGGATCCAGTACAGGACGAGGCAGAGCACAATGGCCTTCCAGCTGAACGGCACGAACCAGACGAATACGGCCGCGACGACGTGGACCGCGAAGAACGGGATGCAGTCGGCCCACGGCACCGCCGAGAGACGAAAGGATTCCGACCGGGACGGGGCTACGGGACTCTGTGAGCTTTGCACCGGCTGATTATGTTCGCGAGTCCCGGCCCGCGCCAGCCCAGAATTGGGAATTCTCGTTAGATCTCCATTGGCCCTCCGCCGCCCGGCCCCGGGCGACCTGCGTGCGGCGCGACACATTACGCCGTCCGTTGATTGCTGAGACAATTAGAAGAGCTCGCTATGTGGTACGTAAGTTTCTCAAAGAGCATTGCTTTTGCCGTTTGCATCTCTTGCATCGCCGGCTGCAAGCTGCAGCTCGCCCGCCAGGCGAGTCTGTCCGCCGTCACGGGCGGCGACGGCGGCGGCGGAACGCCCTCGGCTCCCGTGGTGACGATCGATACTCCCGTCGCTCTGAGCTGGGCGAACGCGGCGACCTCCTCGGCGTTCGCCGTCAGCGGCACCTGCTCCGAAGACGGCCAGTCCGTCACGATCACCGGCGCCGGAAACGCGATCGCGACCTGCAGCTCGGGAGCGTGGACGGCCAACGTAGACGTGAGCTCCGCCTCGAATGGCGTCATCACGCTTTACGCCGATCATGCGTCGGCGGCGCTCGTTCCCGCGACCCAGGCTTCGCGCCAGTTCCAGAAGGACGCTCTCGCCCCGGGAGCCCCGAGCTTCATCAACCCGAGCACCGCGCTCACGCTCGGGGCCACCACTTATGCCTTCAGCTGGTCCGCCTCGGATACGGGAACCTCGGGCCTTCGCGCGGCCGATACGTTCCTGGTCGAGCGCTTCGCCAACGGCACCTGCTCCGGCGCGGCCGCGAGCTCCGGCCTTCAGACCGCGACCGGTTACACCTACTCGCCGCTCTCGAACGGAGTGTCCTACTCCATCCGGGTGACCTCCTATGATGAGGCGGGGAACACCGGCGCAAGCACGTGTTCAGCGGCACTGACGGTGAACACCTCGGCGCCCACCCTCTCGATCGTTCATACGGCCACCAGCTCCGCGACCCACGCGGTCGATAACGGGCTCACCGCCTCCATCGGCAACGACGCGGGCGCGGTGAAATGGTGCCTGTCCGAGACGCAAACGACTGCCCCCGCTTCGGGCGCAGTCGCGTGCACGGGCGGCTACGGCCCCAGCAGCGGCTGGC
>CAYZKI010000014.1:0-20423 GCA_964478745.1 uncultured Bacteriovoracaceae bacterium | reverse complement strand
GGGCTGGAACGTGCGATTGGCCTCGACCGCGCCGAGCAGGGAGTTCGTCGTTCCGTAGTCGATCGCGTAGAGCATGGGTGTTACAGTATACCCTGTGAAATCCAAGCGATTCGACGAGATTCTGGAACGAATCATCGAGAGCCTTCCGGACGACGTTCACCTCCTGCTCGACGAGGTGGCGATCATCGTGGAGGACGAGCCCTCGAAGGAGCTTCTCCACGACATGGGCATCGACACGGGCGACGACCCCGCCGACCTGTGCGGCCTCCACTGGGGCGTTCCGCTAACGGAACGCAGCGTGTCGGATCCGATGCTTCATCCCGAGCAGATCCTGATCTTCCGCGGCCCGATCATCCGCCTGGCGGACGGGGACCCCGAGGAGCTCGAGCGGCAGATCCAGATCACGCTCCTGCACGAGATCGGGCACCACTTCGGCCTCGACGAGCGGAGGCTGCACGAGCTGGGCTACGAGTAAGCGGCGCCTGCCGCTCAGCCGGACTTGCCGGAGCCGAGCTTCTTCTGGACCTCGTCCATCATCGCGTTGAACGACTCGGCGAGCTCGGGAAACTCGTCTTCCTTGCGGAACTTCACCCGGGCGGCGAGGTCCCCGCTCAAGACCTTATCGAAGACGTTCCTGAGCTGATAGAGCGGCCCCGCGGTCTTGTGCGAGATCACGACGCCTACGACCACGCAGATCACCAGGATCGTGAGGGATCCGGCCGAAAGCCTGGCGATGATCGCGCTGTAGCGGATCTCGAGGTCCGTGCTCATCGCGGGCGGCAGGTCCGTCATGATCGCGAGATGGTACTGCCGGATCGACGAGTAAAGGATCGCCGTGAAGTAGAAGATGAGGCAGAGGCACGCGAAGACCGCCCAGAAGATGAAGCGGAACTGGTAGGACGGTGAGATCAGGAAGTTCCTGATGCTTCGGTGTTTCTGCATGAGGGGCATTTCGCGGGTTTACCTACGAAAATTATAGCCCGGTCCATGCGTTCTGCCATCCCTATTACTCAGGTGCCGACGGGCCCGCCCGCGCAGGGATTCTGACGGACCGCTCCCGGGAGCTCGAAGTTCTCCGGCGCGATGACCCTCCAGCCGCGATCGATCAGGCCCTGGAACTCGGGCAGGGGGGCCGGCGGGTTCCGGGTGGAGTCGAAGTACAGGTCGTTGCCCGCGCGCCCGCAGGCCGGGTCGGCGAGGGCGTCGGTTCCGGCGCCGTCATCGATCTTTCTCCAAAGGGCGACGAGCGCGATGTGGTAGCGCGGCCCCTGGAAGTAGTCGACTTCGATGGGGATCCGGCTCGATGCGTTCAGGTTGATGGTGAAGCTCGCGCAGGCCATGCGCGTGGGCGTGACAATGTCGTTGTTCACGACCACCTGGGAGCCCGCGGCGTCGTCAAGGTCCGCGCGAAGCACGGAGCCGTCGTCCGAGAGGAGCGCGAGCTGGTAGCGGCCCTCCGCGTCGTTCGCCCCGAGCTTGAGATTGCTCTTCAGCTGAAGCGCGAAATGCTCGTAAAGCGTGCTTCCGTCAGGAGCCTTGAGGACCGAGCCGTCCTGGGCGACGAAACCGCGATCGAACGGGCGGGTCGGCGTGTAGAGCTGGTTGAAGAACAGGTTGAGGCCCGGATCGATGCCATTGGCGAGGTAGTCGCCGACGCTCGAGTAACGGGGCGCCGACTCCGGAAGATAGAAAAGCCTGCCGTGAAGGCCCTGCGTGCGGGAGACGGTTTCGCCCTCGCCGAAGGGATTGCATACGGTGTTGCCGGGATCATTGGGCTCGTCAGGAGAGTCCGGCGAATTCGGAGAGCCGGGAGCGTCTTCCTGGTGCTGGACTTCGATTTTGGTGAACTGCCCATCCAGGTTGTAGCAACCGGTCAGGGCCAGGCCGAGCGAAACAGAGACCGAAAGTGGATTGAGTTTCATGGCGTTCCCCCGAAGACTAATTGTTAAAATTAGTTCCCCTTGTTAAATAGTATACATAATTAGTCAGACTCTGGGAAGCACTAAGAACGTTATGATTTTGAGAAGATAGGGCCGTTTAGGGGCCGGATTCATGCGCTGATGACAAGGCGCATCAGCAAGAGTGCGACCACCATTGCCAGAACCGGTCGGACGACGCGACTGGCGTTTCGGGTGGCGAAATGAGCCCCGAGCGCCGCGCTTACCGAGATCCCGATCGCGCCGACGAAGCCGTAGTCCCAGTGCACGTGGCCCTGCCACGCGTAGCCCGAGAGCGACGCGAGCGCGGAGACCGCGTTCGCCATCTTCGATGCCCCGAGCGCGGGCAGGAGGGGCAGCCCCGCGACGAAGAGCAGGGCGAGGAACATGAACGTGCCGCCGCCGGGACCCCAGAGCCCGTCGTAGAAGCCTACCCCGATCCCGGCCGCGAGCAGCCGCCACGAACGGATCAGCGCCATCGCCGTCACGCGTTCGCCATGCGTTTTCAGCTCGCGGGCCACCCATAGGTCCTTGCGCCAGACCACCCAGAGAATGAGGGGGCAGGTGATCACGAGAAAGACCCTGAACGCCGCCGGCGGGATGAGCGGCGAAACGAAGCTTCCGGCCATCGAGCCCAGCGCGATCCAGGCGGAGAAGATCGCTCCGGTTCTCCAGTCGACGTGCCCTTTGCGGGCGTAGACGGCGAGCGCGACCGAAGCTGCCACCGACGCGGCCACCTTGTTCGTGCCGATCGCCGCCGCCCCGGGACCCACCGCGAGGGTGTACGCCGGAAGCATGATGAGGCCGCCGCCTCCGGCGATGGAGTCGATAAATCCGGCGAGGAGGCTTGCGATCGCTACGATCCACATGAAATATAGAATCCCGGATATCCCGGCTGGAGCCCACTATGCCAGCGCCCTCCCTAGCAATAGAAGTCAAAAACCTCCGAAAAAGCTTCTTCCTCAAGCCCCGCGCGACCGGCCTGCGCGACCGGCTCCGCAACGCGTTCGTGCCGAGGATGCAGGAGCACCCGGCGGTGCGGTCCATCTCGTTCTCCGCGGAAAAGGGCGAGAGCCTGGCCTTCATCGGCCCGAACGGGGCGGGGAAGTCGACGACGATCAAGATGCTCACGGGAATCCTGCACCCGACCGGCGGCGAGGCCCGCGTGCTCGATATCGTGCCCTGGAAGAAGAGGCGCCAGCTCGCCTACCGGATCGGCACGGTCTTCGGCCAGAAGTCGCAGCTGTGGCTTCACCTTCCGCCCATGGACGCCTTCAACCTGCTCGCGCGTATCTACGAGCTGGACCGCGGCGCCTACCTCTCCAGGCGCGACGAGCTCATCCGCCTCTTCGAGCTCGAGGAGATCGTGCACGTGCCGACGCGCAAGCTCTCGCTCGGCCAGCGCATGCGCTGCGAGATCGCCGCGAGCCTGCTCCACAAGCCCGAGATCCTTTTCCTCGACGAGCCGACCATCGGCCTCGATCCGGTGGCGAAAGCGTCGATCCGAGAGCTCATCCGCAAGGTGAACAAGGAGGAGCAGGTCACCGTTTTCCTCACGTCGCACGACGCCGGCGACATCGAGCGCCTGTGCAAGCGGGTGATCATCATCAACCACGGGAAGGTCGTGATGGACGGCCCGGTGAACTCGCTTCGCCGGGACTTCCTCAAAACCAAGGAGATCGACCTCAAGCTGACCGCGGAGCCGACCGGGTCGGTCGAGATCCCGGGCGTGAAGACGATCAAGGCTAAGGGATTCGGCGTGAAGCTCTCGGTCGACACGACCGTCATTCCCGTGGAGAAGGCCGTGTCCGAGCTCCTTCGCGTCTACACGGTCGAGGACATCACCATCCAGAACCCGGAGATGGAGCAGATCATCGCGCAGATCTACCGCGAGAAAAGGCGGGAAGACCATGCGTAGCCTCAGGCTTGCCGCGCTCAAGTACGGCGAGACGGCGCGGGTCGCCTTCCGCTCGCGCACGGCATACCTCTGGGACCAGATCCTTTCGACGCTCTTTCTCGTGACGGTCCTTTACGTGCTTTACCGGCTGTGGAAGACCACCTTCGCGTCCGCCGGCGAATCGGGCGAGATCTCGGGCTACTCGTTTCCCGAGATGATCTGGTACCTGGTCGCCACCGAGGCGATCATCCTTTCGCTTCCGCGCGTGCAGTTCACGATCGAGCAGGAGGTGCGAGACGGCGAGCTCGCCGTCCGCCTGAACAAGCCCTACGTGTATCTCCTCTTCCACTACAGCTCGGCGATCGGAGAGGCGATCGTCAGGCTCTTCACCGTCGGCGCGGTCGGAGCCGTCACCGCGTACCTGCTCGTGGGGCCGATCGACGTGCACCCGGGCGCGATCCCCGCGCTCGTCGTCCTGTACTTCACGACCCAGGCGCTCCACTTCTGCTACAACGCGACGATCGGGCTCAGCGCCTTCTGGACCGAGGACGTCTCGGGGCTCTATTTCATCTTCGACCGCATGAAGTGGATCCTGGGGGGCTTCCTCATGCCGCTCGAGGTGTTCCCCGACCGCCTGCGCCCCGTGGTCGAGGCGCTCCCGTTCCGGCACATGATCTACGGGCCCGCGAAGCTCTTCATCGACTTCTCGTGGCCGGGCGCCGGGCAGCTGCTGCTCGTCCAGCTCGGCTGGCTCGTCGTCTTCGCCGCGGCCTGCGCGGGCGTCTACGCCCTGGGAGTCCGGAGGATCGATCTCAATGGAGGCTAGGCGCGGGTTGGCGGGCTGGGCGGGCAGGCTGGGGCTTTTCGCGGCGTACTTCCGCGCGAACGTGGCGACCGCCCTCGAGTACCGGACGACGCTTTTCACGCAGGTCTTCGGCATGTTCGTGAACGACGCCCTGTGGGTGATCTTCTGGGTGCTCTACTTCCAGAAGTTCCCCGTCCTGAAGGGGTGGACGCTCACCGACGTGCTCGTTCTCTGGGCGAGCATCACCTTCAGCTTCGGGATCGCCGGCGGCATCTTCGGAAACAGCCTCCGGATCCCGTCGCTCGTCGTGAACGGACAACTCGACTTCTACCTGGCGCTCCCGCGCAACGCGCTCTTTCACCTGCTGATCAGCCAGATGCGGCTCGTGAACATAGGCGACCTTCTCTTCGGGCCCGTTCTCCTCGTCATCATCGGCGATCTTTCGGTCGAGAGAGTGGCGATCTTCCTCTCGACCGCGGTGCTCGCGTCGATCGTCACGCTGAGCTTCCTGATCATCTCGGGCTCGCTGGTGTTCTTCATCGGGAGCTCGGAGACGGTGAGCACGCAGCTCTACTCGGCGTTCATCAACTTCTCGACCTATCCCGCCACGATCTTCGACGGCGCCGTGAAGCTGCTCCTTTATACGGTGATCCCGGCGGGCTTCGTGTCGTCGGTTCCGGTCGAATTGATGCGCGAGTTCCGGTGGGACCTGTTCGCGGGCCTCGCCGCGGCGGCGCTGCTCTCGCTGGCGATCGCGACCGCGTTCTTCCACCTCGGCCTCAGGCGCTACGAGTCCGGCAACCTGATCCGGATGCTGGGGAGCTGAACGCGGCCCCGCGGGGGCCCGGGCTCAGTAGTACTTTTCCTGGTGGATCGAATCCTTGTCTACGCCGCGGGCGGTGAGGATCTCCTTCACTTCCTTGATCATCTCGCCGTTGCCGCAGAGATAGAAATCCGTGTTCGTCCACGCGAAGCCGTCGCCGAGGGAGCGGATGTAATCGGTCACGCGCCCCTTGAAGCCCCTGTAGTCGCCCTTGGGCTGGCTGACGGTGGTCACCCAGTTCAGGTCGCCCAGCGATCCGAGCTCGGGAACATAGAGGAGCTCGTCCTCGGTGCGGACGCCGAGCAGGCACCAGGCCTTCGAGGGCGGGTTCGCCTTGTAGGAATCCGAAAGGACCATCGAGCGGAAGGGCGCGACGCCGGTGCCGGTAGCGATGAAGCAGGCCTGGCGGCCGGGCTTGGCCTCGTAGGTGAAATCCCCGTAAGGCGCCCAGCCCTTGAAGGTGTCGCCGGTCTTCAGCTTGTAAAGGTAGTTGGTGCCGGGGCCTTCCTCGACCAGCTTCACGCAAAGCTCGACCGGGCGGACCTCGGGAGCCGAGGCGATGGAGTAAGCGCGCCGGAGGTCACGGCCCTTTGGGCCGGCTCCGGGAATCACGATACTGATGAACTGCCCGGCCTGGAACTCGACGGGCTCATGGGTGTCGAAACAGAGTTCGAAAACGGTCGGGGTGAGCATCCGATGGGATCGGACGACGCAGGTGAATTCGCGTGCTTTCATGCAGCCTTAGCCATAGCCCAGAAACCCGTTGGTTGCCACCCTGAGGTGCGCTAAAATCATGACATGTTCGGTTTGAGCCTCGGCCATCTTCTCATCGTGCTTTTCGTCGTCCTTCTGTTCGGCGCGCGCAGGCTCCCGGAGCTCGGTGGAGCGCTCGGCAAGGGCCTCCACGCTTTCAAGAAGGGCCTTGAAGGCAAAGACAACGACGACGACCAACCTAAGATCCCGCCTAAGGTCTGATTCTTTTCCTGCAGAGATTCGAAGAGGTTCCCCAGGAAGTTTTCCGGGGCCAGGTGCCCATCCTTGGGCCCGATCGGCCATCCTGGCCGATCTTTTTATGTCCCCGGGAAAACTTCCTGGGGAACCTCTAGTTCTTTGAGAAGCAGAAGAGATCAGACCTTGAGCTCTTTTTGCGTTAGGGGGAGGCGGCGTCGGGGTCGGCCGGATTAGCGGCTGGAGTTTCGGCGCTGGGGTCGGCTCCGGTTGGCGCGGCGGCTCCGGTTTTCGCGGGGGCGGCGGGCGAGGGTTGCATCGTGAATTCGGCGATGTCGCTTTGCGGGCTGACCACTCCGTTCGCGTAGCCTTTCACTCTCCAGTACACTTTTCCCGGCTGCGGCACCTTCAGGATGTAGAAGTTCTCGACGAGCTTCTTCCTGAAGAAGGGATTCGTGAACTCGACGTCGGTCGAGGCTTCGACCTCGTAGCTTTCCGTGAAGTTGGTCTTCTGCCAGGTCAGCAGCACCGACGTGTCGCCGGGCTTCTTCGGGGTGATCGTCGCCTGATGGGTCGGGATGACCGGGATCGGCGGCATGAACTCGAAGCTGAACGGCTGGAGCTCCGAGGAGGCGCGGAAGCCCGTCGGCAGGTTCGCGACCACCTTATAATGGATGCGGCCCGTGAAGACCTTGCCCTTGTTGAGCGAGTACTCGGTCGCGTTGACGGTCTTCTCGAAAGCGGGCTTCGCTCCGGGCTTCGGAAGGAAGCTGATCCGGTAGCTCTCGGCGCCCGGGTATTCCTTCCAGCGGAAAGTCAGGTCGAATTTCTTGAGGCGCTCGCCCCTCAGGAGATTGGAGGTCTGCGCCGAGCCGCCGATCAGCGGATCGAGCGTCTCGACGGCCTTGAACTCCGCGGGGATCGAGAAGCGGCTCTTCGCGTGCGAGGCGTCCTGCTCGCCCAGGATCTCGTACTCGTAGATGCCCGGAGCCTTGATCGCCCAGACGTAACGGGCCTTGCCCGCCTTCACCGGGACGGCCGTGCGCGCCACTTCCTTGAACTCGGGTTCGCCTTCCGCGACGGGCTGAGCCGGATCCTTGCGGCGCAGGACCAGCGTGAAAGCGGGCGGAGCATCCTTGGCCGGAACGACCTTCCACTGCGCGGCGACTTCGCGGACCGCGCGCGTGCTTCCCGTCGGCACCGGGTACACCCCGTCGTCGGCCGGCGAGGCCACCTGGAGCTTCCAGTTGACGGGCGCCGCTTGGAGCATCGCCGGCGAGGGCGAAACGATCGGAGAGGGAAGCTCCGAAGGCACCGCGACGGGGCTCGCCTGCGCGAGGGGCTCGGCGCTCGGCACCGGGATCGGCGCCGCGGGAATGGGGATGGGGACCTGGATGGGAGGGGCCTGGACGACCACCGGAGCGGCCTCGGCCGAGGTGGCCACCTTCACCTCTTCCTGGTTGCGCGCCTGGAGGACGATCTTGCGTTCCTTCGCGACGCCCTTGACCTGACCGGAGACCACCTTGACCTTCGCGGCGCGGCCCGAGCGGCGGATGCCTTCGAGCGAGAAGCCGGTGTCGAAGCTCAGGCGGACCATCGTGTTCTCGCCGAGCTCGATCGTGCCGCCGTCGTCGAGCTGCAGGGTGGCCGTCGACTCGGGCCCCGATACGACCGTGTCCTCGTTGAAGACCGGATGGGACGTCTCGATCGACCTGAAGCCGGGCTCGCCGAGCATCTCGCGCGTCACGTTCCCCCTCTTGATGACGACGGTCCCGATCTGGACTCCCGCTTCCTCTTCCGGCAGATAGAACAGGTAGCGGCGAAGCGGGAAGCCCTGGGTATATAGGGCGAAGGTGACGAGAAAGAGCGCGGCGAACGCCGCCACCGTCCCGACTTCCCACTTGTTGAGCTCGAGGTCTCTGACCATGGATCCTCTCGCGCCGGTCACGCCGGAGCGGCGGCGCTTGCCTCGTGGGTTTGAGTCTGGACCGGAAGCTCGGCGGGCTTGGTCTGGGGATGGAACTCGAGCACGGCAAGAGTCACGTCGTCGTCGAGGGGCTTGGTCCCGTTATGAACGAGGAACTCCTCCATCAGGCCGGAGATGATCGTCCCGGGACCGGAGGCCAGGAGCGACTCGATCCTCTTGCGCGCGCGCTTCTTGCCGTACATCTCGCCGCCCTGGTCTTTGCCCTCGATCAGGCCGTCCGTGTACAGGAACAGGATGTCGCCCGGCGCGATCGGCACCGACTTCTCCTCGAACGCGGTGTTCTCGCGCTGCTCCCCGAGGCGCATGCCCTGAGCGACCATGCTCTTCATCTGGAACGCGCCCTCGCCCTTCTTGAAGAGCCAGGGCGGGTTATGGCCGGCGCTCGAGTAGGTGAGCGTGTTCGAGTCGAAGTCGATCACGCCGATGAAGAACGTCATCATGATCTTCCCGTTCGCAGCCTCGAAGATCACGCGGTTCGCGTAGCTCAGCATGGCCTGGGGCGAGAAGTTGAACTCGGGATCATCCTCGGCGAGCTTCTGAAGGACGCTCGCGCCGCTGCGGGCGCTCGCGGTGATCAGGGCGCTCGGAAGACCGTGCCCGGTGGCGTCCGCGATCATCACGCAAAGCTTGTTGCCGACCCGGAAGAAGCCCCACCAGTCGCCGCCGCACTCGGCCGCGGACTGGTAGTGGCTGCGGATCAGCACGTCCTTGTCCTGGAACTGCGTGGGCGGGATCAGCGTCTGCTGGACCGTCGAGGCGATGGCGAGCTCGTTCTCGAGATAAGCCTTGCGGACCTGCTCCTGCACGAGCTCGTTGATCTTCACCGACATCGCGTTGAACGACTTCGTCAGCGCGCCGATCTCGTCGCCCGAGTCGACGCTGAGGTTGACGTTGAAGTTCCCGGCCGCGACCTCCTTCGTCGCCTTGTAGAGGCGGTTCAGCGGGGCGACGAGCGTCTTCGAGAAGAAGATGGCGAGGATCGCCGCAGCGCCCACGGCCATCAGTCCGAGGTAGATGACGGTCTCGATCAGCGTGTAGGTGGCTTTCATGGCCCGGCGCCACTCCGTCCGCGTCGTGACGATGAGATCGAGCCCGGGCTGAACGTAGCTTCCGAGGTAGCGCTGGTCGCCGGCGTCGAACTCGGACGCGCCGTTGGCCACCTTGCTCTCGAGCGCCTTGCGGAACAGCGGGTCCTCGAGCGCCGCCTTCTCGGTGAACTGCGCGGCTGCGTCGGAGGCGAACAGGACCTGACCGCCGCGCGTGGCGATGGTGAGGCTGAGCCCGCGAAGCTCGCGGCCGAAGTTCGCGAGCGGAAGCACGGCCATCGCGACCGGGAACGCGCCGGTCGCGGTCTTCAGATTCAGGTCCGCGAGCAGCACGCCCAGCGCGGGCTGGCTTCCGAGGTTCGAAAGGTTCAGCAGGGCGTAAGAGGACTTCTGGAGATCGGGAAGAAGAGGCTTGAGCGTGTCCGCGCTGAGATCGAACTGCGAGGGAGTGAGGCCGATCTTCTCGAGCTCCTTCTCGCGAGTTCCGTACGGCCCCTTCATCACGGCGCCGGTGGCGAGGTCTACCGCGAAGACCGAAACGTACACGGCTTCCGTCTGATAGTTCGCGAAAGACGCGATCGTCGACTGATGTCGCGCGAGGACCGCGGTGTCGCCGTTCTGGATCGCCTGCAGCGCCGTCGAGTCGACGGTCGCCAGGGGTTGCCTGAGGGTGTCAAGACTATGGCGCACCCGAGTGACGAACTCGCGCCCGGCCAGCAGGGCGTTCGTTGCCTGCGACTGGTAGATGTACGCGCGTTTGTCGTCCTTGAAGAGAAAGATCGTGGAGAGGTTCAGGAAGCCGATGACGACCACCAGGAGCCCGAGGACAGCGAATGTAAGCTTAGTTCCGAGCGAAAGCCTCACACGGGCTTGCGCGCCTGAATCAGAATGCTGTTGCTCCATCTTTCCATTTTCACTAACATTTAAGAGCTTTTCAACCTATTCACTGTTTCATCGTCCCATACCTGAGGTGACCTTTGCTGAACGTGATCAAGGAACAGAAGGGGAATGTCCTGGCGGTCCGCCTGGCGGGCTCGATCGAGGAGAGCGTGAACTTCGATCAGCTGATCGGTCCGCCGCCCGGTGAGCTCCACGTGAACTGCAAGGAAGTGCCTCGCATCAACTCGGTCGGCGTCAAGGCGTGGATCAAGTACTTCCAGACCGCGCAGGCCAAGGGCACGAAGCTGAAGTTCCAGGAGTGCTCGACCGCGATCGTCGAGCAGATCAACCTGATCTCGAATTTCACCTGCGGCGGCGAAGTCGAATCCATTTACGTCCCGTTCTCCTGCACCAACTGCAAGACCGAGCTCATCGGCGTCTACAAGACCGACGACCTCAAGAAGATCAACTGCGAGCCGCCGGAGCTGAAGTGCTCGAAATGCGGCGGAAAAGCGGTTTTTGACGACATTCCAGAGGAGTACTTCGGCTTCCTCATGAGGTAAGCCGGACCCGCCGTGGGCCAAACCCTACTCCTCATCTCAGGTCGACCCGACGACGAGGCCTTCGCCACCGAGGTGGCGAAAGCCGCGGATCTGACACTGGTCACGACCGCGAATCCCGTTGAAGCGGCCAACGAGGTCATCGCGAAGGACGGCGCCCACGCGATCATGGTGGACGTCTCGACGCAGGAGCAGTACCAGGCGTTCGAGCAGGCGATCGCCAGCTCGGTCGGGCTTCTTTCGGGCAAGATCAACGCGAACGCGGTCCACTTCCTGACCTCGAAGATGATCGAGGACAGCCAGTACCTGATCGAGAGCCAGCTTTTCGGGCATTACATCCTGCGCAACTACCAGGACCCTCGCGAAGCGGGCGAGCATTACTCGCGCGTCGTTCGCGGGACGCTCGGTGACGACCATGCCTTCGGGCTGGCGCGCCTGCTCAAGCCCGGGACGAAGATCCAGACGGTGAAGCTCCAGCAGAGCAGCCAGAAGCAGGACGCGGTCGAGGCCGTGCGCAAGTACCTGGTCGCGGCGAAGTTCCAGTCGCGGATGGCGACGATCATCGCGAACGCCGTCGACGAGACGCTCATGAACGCGATGTTCGACGCGCCCGTCGACGAGCTCGGGCGCCAGGTCTACGGATCCACCTCGCGCGCCACCGTCCTTCCGCTCGAAGGAAAGAGCGCGGTCGAGATGCACATCGGCTGGGACGGCAGCTGCGTCGGCATCACGGTGACCGACTACTTCGGTAGCCTCGACAAGCTCAAGCTGCTCAGCCACATCGCGAAGGTCTACACGGACGAGGAGTACAAGGTGAAGACGAGCGTCGCGGGCGCCGGAATCGGCCTCGCCACGGTGTTCCGCTCGGGCGGCAGCTTCTTCTTCGTCAGCGAGTCGGGAACGAAGACCGAGGTGACGGTCATCTTCCGCCGCACCGAGAACTTCCGCTTGTTCAAGGACCAGTTCCGTTTCCTTTCCACGCAGTTCTACTTCTGATGAGACTGGTCCTCGCTTCGAGCTCGCCCAGGAGAATCGAGCTGCTCAGGCAGGTGGGCTTCAGCCCGATCGTGTCCCCACCGGACGCCGATGAGACGCCGCGCAAGGGCGAGGGCCCGGCGAAGATGGTATCGCGCCTCGCGCGCGACAAGGCCCGGTCCGTCGCCTCGCGCCTCGGCGGCGCCGACTGGCTCGTCATCGCGGCCGACACGATCGTGGTCGCGCCCGGCGGAAAGAAGATCCTCGGCAAGCCGCGCGACGCGGAGGAGGCGAAGAGGATGCTTCGCGCGCTGGCGGGCAGGTCGCACATCGTCTTCACCGGCTATTGCGTCCAGTCCCCCGGGAAGGTCCTCTCGCGCGTGGTGCGCTCGACGGTCAGGATGCGACGGCTGAACGCCGGCGACATCGCCGCCTACGTGGCGACCGGAGAGCCGATGGACAAGGCCGGCTCCTACGCGGCCCAGGGAATCGGGATGGGCTTGATCGAGAGGATCTCGGGGAGTTACACGAACGTGGTGGGCCTTCCGATGGCTCAGCTCCTGAAAGACCTGGAAGAATCCTTCGATGTGCCCCTCTTCAGCAGATAAGTACGCCGACATCTCGGCGAGGATCCCCGCGGGCGTCGCGCTCGTCGCCGTCTCGAAAGGCCAGACGGTCGACGCGATCGAGGGCCTGTACCGCCGCGGGCACCGCGACTTCGGCGAGAACTACGTGCAGGAGCTGCTCGAGAAGGCGGAAGCGCTGCGGGCGCGGGGATGCGCGGACATCCGCTGGCACTTCATCGGCCATCTGCAGACCAACAAGGTGAAACAGCTGCTTCCCGTCGTCCATTGCATCCAGTCCGTCGACTCGTTGAAGCTCGCCGCCGAGCTCTCGAAGCGCTGGGTCGCGCTCGGAAAGCCTTCCCCGCTCCCCGTCTTCCTTCAGGTCAACCAGGACGCCGAGCAGTCGAAGTCCGGAGTCAGCGAGGCCGATGCTCGCGCGACGGCGGATCGGATCTCGAGGCTTCCGGGCCTCCGGCTCCTCGGGCTGATGTCCATCCCGGATCCGGCGGCGCCGGGCGGGACGGCGCCCGCCTTCGATCGCCTTCGCGAGCTCGAGAAGTCCTGCCGCCCCTTCACCGCGGGACAGCTCTCGATGGGGATGTCCGCCGATTTCGAGCAGGCCATCCGATCGGGCTCGACGCTCGTGCGCGTCGGCACGGCGCTCTTTGGACCGCGGCCTACGGGCCGCTAGGGACCGCGGCGGACGGGCCGCTAGGGACCGCGACGAATCTACGCGGCCTGTTCCGGCTTCGCTCCGGCGAGCGAGCCCTGGATCCACGGGATGATGTGCTGCTCGGGGAGCGCCCCCGCGATCCGGTTGATCTCGATCCCGCCGCGCAGGACGATCAGCGTCGGCACGCCGCGAATGGCGAATCGATCGGCCGCGAGGACGTGAGTTCCGATGTCGACCTTGGCGAAGGCTACCTCGTTCGTGAGCAACGCAGCCGCCCGCTCGAACGCGGGCCCGAACACCCGGCACGGGGCGCACCAGGCCGCCCAGAAATAGGCGACGACCGGCTTGTTAGACGAGGCGCGGATCAGCTGGTCGAGACCGGCACCGCTCGCTTCGGGGATCACGCCCTTGATCGGGAGCGGGGTCTTGCAGGAGCCGCAGACCGCCGAATCTTTGGCGTCCATTCGCACTCGGTTGACCCGGTCGCAGCTCGGGCAGGGGGCCAGCAGGGTTGTCGTCGTTTCATCAGCCATGGAAGCATGGATTGCAAACGCCGTTCTCGGGTTTACGATGGAATGAGGTGCGATACGAAATCATCCTCGATACCGGCGAGACGGCGAACAAGTGCACGATCGCGCCGCTTCGTGACCGGCCTGATTTCCGGCTGATCCGCGTGCAGGGCGCTCAGGCGCTCGGGCCTTTGAGCGCCCCGATCCTTCTTCATCACGAAGGCGAGTGCCTGACCCGGATCCGCGCGAGCGCGGCCCCAATCGACGGGATCGCCAGCATCGACTGCGTGTGGAAGAGGCTCGGGCTTCTCGTCGACCGGGTCGAAGGGCGCCTTCCCAGGCTCGCGCGCATCCCCGACGGCTTCGAGACCGCGTACCCCCGCAGGAGCGTGAAGAACACCGATCCCGACGGCGGTCTCGCGACCATCGAGGCGATCTTCGTCGCCGCCGCGCTTCTCGGCCGCTGGGACGCGAGCCTGCTCTCGCGCTACTACTTCGGGCGCAGGTTCGTCGAGATGAACCGGAAGAGGCTCCTCGAGCTCGGGGTCGCCCAGGCCGGCGACGACCGGATGCTTCCCGTCCTCGAGGAGCGGCCCAGGAGCTCGGCCCAGCGGAGAATGGATCGCTCGAGTCCCTGGGCTTAGTAGCCGCCGTCATTCTTATGACGGGCCTCTTTACCGCTTTCACGGAGCGGGGAGCGCGCCGATAAGCCATCGGGAGCGCTCATGTCCTCGATCGCGAAGAACGAACGAAGCCGCCGCCTTGCCACCATCATGTTCACCGACATGGTGGGATACAGCGCGCTCGCGAGCAGGAACGAGAAGCTCAGCCTCGATCTCGTCGACGAGCAGAAGATGAGCATCCGCCGCACGATCTCCGCCTTCGGAGGACAGGAGATCAAGACCACCGGTGACGGCTTCATGATCGAGTTCGCCAGCGTCCTGAACGCGGCTCAGTGCGCAATCGACATCCAGTCCGCGCTCTTCGAGCGGAACCTCACGGTGCCCGAGGAGCGGAGGCTTCAGATCCGGATCGGCCTGCACCTGGGAGACGTGGTCGACTCCGAGCGCGACCGCTTCGGCGACAACGTGAACCTGGCCGCGCGGGTCGAGCCCCTCGCGCGCCCCGGCGGGATCTCCCTCACGCAGCAGGTGGCCGACCAGATCCGCGGAAAGATCGAGCTTCCCTTGCGGAGCCTGGGCCGGGCCAGGCTGAAGAACATCGACTCGCCTCCTGAGGTATTCCAGCTCGTCATGCCCTGGGAGGAGGAGAAGGCCTCTCTTTTCAGGCGTGTTCGCGCGTTCATCAACCGCGGCGGGATCGGCGCCGTGCGCCTCTCGTGGGAAGCGCGCCTGCTGGCGGCCCAGCTGATCTTCGTCCTCGGTCTGTTCGCGTGGATGGGGAGCGAGCTGTCCTCGCCCGAAGCGGCGCCTCCGGGCCGCTCGCCGGCGTCCGACCAGGCCTCGCCCGCGGCTCGAGTCCACTTTCTTCCGGATTTCTGGGAGTTCCGCGGAAGCCGTGCCCGCAATCGCGAAAGCAGCGGATGGAAGAAGTTCAGGCTCGACGATCCGCTCGAGCACGCGGACGAGATGACCGGCAACTACCAGCTCCGGCTGCAATTCAGCTCTCCCCGCGAGTTCCGCAAGCCGGCCATGGTGATCGGTCTCGTCGGCGACTCGCATTCGGCGTTCCTGAACGGAAAGTTCATCGGCGGCGCGAGCAACTTCTCCGATCTCAGCCGTTACGCGTTCGACGCGAGCCTGCTCCACGCGGACCGGTTGAACACGCTGATCCTGGACGTGAAGGCCAGGCACTCGCTCACGCCCGGGATCTACCTGATTCCGGGCACCAGGCCCCAGATCGGCGAGGTCGAGGAGATCGCGAGCATCGTATCGAGCCACGATCGCCGCTTCAGGCTCCTGCAGTCGATCTATCTCGCGGTCTCGTTCCTCATCGCGCTCGCGTGCCTCACGTACGCCGCCTTCCGGAGGGCGCATCTCAAGTTCCTGTACTTCTCGCTCTTCCTCTTCCTGGGTTCCCTCGGCGTTTCCTACTACAGCGCGTTCGTGATCGCCGCGCTCGACTACGACGTCTATCGCTTCACGAGGGTCCTCTCGTTCGCGCTATCAAGCTTCACGCTCTTCTCGGCCTATCTGCACCTCCAGGGGGACAGGCGCCTCGAGCGGCTGAACAACGCCGGGGCGATCGCCTTCGGCGGCGCGCTCGCCGCGGCTCTCCTCGCCGAGAGGCTCCTTCCATCCGAGTTCATCCCCCGGTACACGGCGGGGCTCGCTTTCGTCACGCTCTATACGGCGGGCTGGCTCGCCTGGGTGGAACTTAGCAAGGCAGCCCGACCCTCCATCGGGCGCGCCGACCGGCTCCTGATCTGGGCGTTCGGCGCGGTCATCTTCATCATCGCGGCCGCCTCGATGATGCGGAGCCCGTGGGTCAGGCAGAGCATGCAGGAGCTCGTTCCGCAGGCGCTCTTCGACCAGATCCGCCTCGTGTCGATGGCTTATCCCTTCGTGTTCGCCCTGATCGTCCTGTTCCGCGGCGTGCGCGACTTCGTCGTCAAGAGCGCCGAGATCGCCTACAAGAAGAGGAAAGACGATCTCATCCTCGGAATGTCGATCCTGGTCGCGGAATCGAGCGAGTCGAGGGATCCGCACAAAGCCGTCGAGGTCGTTCAGGAGAAGCTCATCCAGTTCCTGAAAGCCCGGCGCTCCACGCTCTACGTCCTGGATGGCGCCTCGGGAGATTCGTCGCGCGTTCTCAAGGCGAGCCGCGTGCATGGCTCGCTCGAGGCGAAGCAAAGGGTGGAGCGCTCGGTCCTCCCGAACCAGGGAATCATCGGTTACTGCGTGCAGAACCGCTCGGCAGTGTGGGTCAGGGACATCAGGAAGGATCCGCGCTTCCAGGCCATGGCGAGCGCGAGGCTCGACGAAAGCGCCTACGAGACGGGCTCATTCATCGTGGTTCCGCTGCTGCTGGGCTCCGAGCTCGTGGGAGTGGTCACCGTCGCCGACCGCGCGGACGGCAGGCCGTTCGATCGGGAGGACTTCGGCCTGTTGACGCTCGCGGCACGCGATCTCGCTGCAATCGTGGGGGCTTCGGCGCTTCGCAAGGCTGCGTGAGCGGGGAAAGTTATCCACTTATCCACGTGGATATGTGGATAAGTGGATCAGTGATCGGTATTGAAATCCCTGGCATTTCAACCCGTTAATTAATCTATACTATTAATGTAACCATTTGATCTGTCTGGCAAATATCGGGTGCCCTGGATTTTGAAGTCGGGCTGCCCGAGTGTAAAATGAGAGATAAAGGTACGTATGCGGGGCAGGCTGAACAGGCTCAACTCATGGAGTAACTCCGGCTTCACTCTATTGGAGCTGATCGTGGTCGTCGCGATCGTCGGAGTGTTGTCCTCGATCGCGGTTCCCGCCTATCGCAAGCACGTCGCCAAGGCGCGTACCGTCGAGGCCAAGGTCGCTCTTTCGAACCTCTACATCGCCGAGACCAGCTTCTACATCGAGAACGAGTCCTACACGGGATGCATCGCGGACATCGGTTTCGCGACGGTCGCCACGCGCCGCTACTTCATGGTGGGCTTCTCGAACGCCGCCGCGGGAGCCGCGACCGGTTGCGGGAAGAACGGCACCGCGCCCTGTAACATGAACGGATACCTGAACTCGGGCGGCGCCTCCCCGTGCACGCTGGGCGCGGGCATGGTCGCCGGCCAACCCTATGCTTATCCCGCGAACGTGACGATGACGGGAACCTTTCCGAGCGACATCGACCTGGGCGCGAGCTTCGTCTCGGGGAGCGCCTTCGTCGCGGCCGCCGCGGGCCCGACTCCAGCGACCGTCGCCGCGAACTCCTTCGATGACCTGTTCATCTCATCGGCCTATGCCGCCCCCGGGAACTGCCCGAGCTTCGACGCCTACACGATCAGCAACACCAAATCGATGAGCATCGTCTCCGCTGACTCCCAATGCAGCGGAACCACCTCGGGCGGCCCCGGAAACGGAAACGGCAACGGCGGTGGCGGCGGCGGAAATGGAAACGGCGGAGGCGGCGGCGGAAATGGAAACGGCGGAGGCGGCGGCTCCACTTCTAGCTCCGGCGGCGGCGGTGGCGGCGGCGGCGGCAGCTCCAATTCTGGTGGCAATGGCGGCGGCGGCGGCAACGGAAACGGCGGCGGCAACGGTAACGGTAACGGTAACGGCGGGGGAAGCCCGTAACGCTCGACAGGATGAGGGTCCTTAAGTAGATCCATGGAGTGCACGTCTCGTGGATCTGGACCCAGTTTTTCGCCATCGCTCTCGTGATCGGGTTCGCCGGTTACCAGTTGTCCTATTACGCTGATCTGATCGCGGAGCGGACCGGGCTCGGCAGGAACTGGATCGGCCTGATCCTGCTGGCGACTATCACCTCGCTGCCCGAGCTGATGTCAGGCGTCAGCGCCGTCGCTTTCGCGGACTCCCCGGACCTTGCGGTCGGCGATATCCTGGGAAGCTGTGTCTTCAACCTGACGCTCGTCTTCCTGTTGGATCTGCTATACCGCGAGAGCAGCGTGTACAGCCGGGCCACCCAAGGACACATTCTCTCGGCGGCGTTCGGCATCGTGCTCATGAGCTTCATCGGCTTCGGCATCGCCGTGGGAGGCCGGTTCACGGACGTAGGCATCGGCCACATGGGGGCGTTCACGGTTGCCATCCCCTTCTTCTACATTCTGGCGATGCGGAATCTCTACGCCTTCGAGAGAAGGACGTCGGCGGACCACGCCGCGCAGGCTGCTTCATCGTCCGGGCCGCTGCCGCCGGCTACGTCGGGGCTGTCGTCGGCAAGGATCTACGGGCTATTCGGGCTTGCCGCCCTGGTCGTGGTCGCGGCCGGAGCCGGGCTTCCTTTCGTCGGCGAGCGGATCGTCGAGGCAATGGGCTGGAACGAGGCTTTCGTTGGCACGATGTTCATCGCGCTCGCGACTTCGGTTCCCGAAATCGCCGTCACGATCAGCGCGATCCGGCTGCGAGCCGTGGAGCTCGCCTTCAGCAACCTGCTTGGAAGCAATCTCTTCAACGCAGTCATCCTGACCGTCGATGACCTCTTCTATCTCAAGGGTCCGTTGTTCCAGCATGTATCGCAGACACATGTCGTGACCGCGATCTCCGCGGTGATGATGACGGGACTTGTGCTCGTCGGCCTGATCCAGAGCCCGAGCCGGCGCGTGCTTCAGACGGTGAGCGCCATGAGCCTGCTGCTCGTGCTGGTTTACGCGATCAACGCGTACGTCGTGTTCAAGATGGGATTCTAGGCGCTCAGTCCAGCGTGGACAGGAAGCTCCAGAGCGCCTGGGTTTCCGTCTCGTTCAGCTGTTGAAGAGCCGCGACGGGCATCGGCGCGCGGATCTTCTCGCCGGTCTTGTCTGAGACACCGGTCTTGATCACCTTCATGAATTTTTCCTGAGTCCAGCCGCTTCCCTTGCCCATGCGGATGTTCGTGGCCGCGGGCCAGTTCGGGTCGCCGCCCGGAATGGGACCGCCGCGATACTCCGCCCCGTGGCAGCCGATGCAGGAGTTGGCCAGGTATTTTCCGAAAGCCGCGGTCGGGCCCTCCACGGGCTTGTCGCCGAAGCCGCGGGTATGGTCGATCGCCCTCGCCGGGAACGCGATGGGCATCTTGCCGAGCGTGCTCATCACCTTGGGAATCGGGCCGAAGGTGTTCGGGTGATCGGGCTTCGCCACCTCCGGCACGCTCCGGATGTACGCGATCAGCGAGATCAGGTCGTCACGGCTCATCGACTCGTAATCGAAGGAAGGCATGAAGCGCAGCGAGCGGCCCGATCGGTGCACGCCGTAGCGGACCGCGAGAGCGATCTCCTCGTCCTTCATGTCGCGCGTTTTGAACGGGGTGATGTTGGAGCCCCAGATGGAGCCGAGCGCGCCGTTCTCGACGACTTTCGCACCGGAAAGATCCGGCCCGTGGCAGTCGATGCAGCCGCTGCGGACGCGGTAAATGCGCTCGCCCAGCACGAGATCGGGCTTCGCGCCGGCCTTCAAGACCGACGCGAGCTCGGGATGCAGCGGGTGCCGCTCCTCGGAAAGCTGCGAGAACCGCATGAAACAGAACGCCACGAAGCCCGCCACGCAGAGCAAGGACGCGCCAACCAGGATGCCGGACCACTTGATGAGTTTTTTCACAGACTTTCGATTCTAAGGGGAAGCGGCCCGGAGTCCAGAGGTAATCTAGCGGGCGCGCAGGGTGAACACGCTCCTGGTCTTCTGGCGCTTGAGGCAGACGCGCAGACTGCCGCCCTGGACGACCCGCTCGAGCTCGTGCTCGAGAAGCGCGTGCAGGGTCGGAGCGAGCGGAGTCTCCTGGTTGATGGCGCAGATCACGTCGCCGTTCTCGATACCCATCAGCTCGTAGACGCTTCCGGGCTCGATGAGCAGGACCGTCGATCCTTGTGGCTTATCGCCTTCGAAGTACGGCACGATCCTGGCCTGTTTCTCGAGGGGAAGACCCTCGAGGCTCTTGCGGACCGCCTCCTTGGACAGGTTGACGGTCGAGCCGTTCTTCGGAAGCTTCTTCCCCGGTGCCTGGCTCGGTTTGGGAGCGACCGGCCTCTTCGCGCCTTTCCGGAACACGTAGACGTGCTTCGTGTCGCCCTGGACCTCGAGTCCCTGGGCGCGGGCGGCTTCGACGGCTTTTTCCCAGGCCTGGCTTACCGTGAAAGGAGCGGGGGACTTCGGAAGGGTGACCTTCGCGTGGGCATCGTCCGCGACCACCGCCTCGCGGCCGAAGAGCTTGGCCAGCGC
>CAYZKI010000013.1:7104-20615 GCA_964478745.1 uncultured Bacteriovoracaceae bacterium | reverse complement strand
GCTCAACCCCATCCTCGATTTCATCAACAAGCAGAACCAGGTCGACGAGAAGACCGACACCAGCAAGACTTTCGCGGGCGACACCTCCCTGCAGACGATCGAGTACCGGATCCGGAATCTCATGCACGAGGGCTTCCCCGTCCGGATCGGCGACGACATCAAGGTGGTCGGCCTGGGCGACATCGGCATCGAGTTCGCCCGCAACGGCCAGCTCGTGTTCAAGGAAGACAAGTTCACCAAGTTCATGGAGAAGGACTTCGAGACCCTCTCGCAGATCGTTACCGGAGAGCATGGCTTCGCGGCCCAGATGGGCGAAGTGATGAAGGGCTATACCGCGATGGGCGGCGGCATGCTGGGCATGCGCGAGCAGAGCCTGCGGAACCGCATCAAGCAGATCGACAACCAGATCGACATGAAGACCAGGAACCTCGACCGCCGCGCGCAAGCCCTGACGGAGAAGTTCTCCCGCCTTCAGGCGACTCTGAGCGGGATGCAGAGGCAACAGCAGTACCTCCAGGCCAGCATGGGCGGCGGAGGCGGTGGCGGTAACATCGTTCAACAACTCTTAGGCGGGTGATCTGAATGACATACGGTGGCGGTGGCGGCGGTGCTAACCAGTACAAACAGACTGCGGTCAAGACGGCGAGCAAGGGGCAGATCCTCCTGATGCTCTACGAAGCCGCGATCAGGAACGTCAAAAAAGCGTCGGAATGCATCGACCGCAAGGATATCGCGGGAAAGGGCATGGCCATCGGCAAGGCTCACGACATCGTCAATGAGTTGGCGACGAGCCTCGACTTCAACACGGGCGGCGACATTGCCCGTGACCTGGAACGACTGTACAATTTCATCACGAGCCAGTTGGTGAAAGCCAACATCGAGAACTCGAAGGAAGCGCTGCAAAGCGTGGAGAAGCTTCTCGAAACCCTTCTCAGCGGCTGGCGCGTGGCAGTTGAACAGGTAGCCAAAGGCAAGGGATAAGCCCTAGCTCTAACGAAGGGCCGCAAAGTACATGGATGTACTGAGTCTCCTCGAAAGCAAGAACCGCTGCTTGCAGCGGTTCCTCGACCTCTCCGTCTCTTTTCTTCGCATGGCGGAGCAGGGAGACATCACGCAGCTCGAGACGTTCCATGAACGGCGCGAGACGGCCATTCGGACGCTCGATCTCTACGACCGGAAGATCAGCGAGCTCGTCGCTTCCCTTCCCACCGAAGGGCGCACTCCGCAGCTCGTCCGCCAGGTCGAGCTCGCCCTCGCCGAGAAGGACTCCATCGTCCGCCAGATCCTGATCACCGACGAGAAGGTGATCCGGCGGATCGAGGAGGAAAAGATCAAGATCCTCCAGGAGTTGACCGCGTCGGAGAAGAGCCGCGCGACCATCTCCAAGTTCAAGAGCACCTGGGTCGCCCAGAGCGGTGAAGGATTGGACGAGAAGTTATGAGCGACCTGACCGGGAAGATCCAGAAGATCATCGACTCCCAGCTCCAGCAGAACGGCATGGACCTGGTCGACATCATCCCCATTCCCATGCACAGCGATCGCATGGTCCGGCTGCGCACCCTGAAGGAGGTCCTCGAGGACTTCGAAGGGGCGGAGGCCGAGAACACCATGGGCTACTTCGTGCAGGTGCGCCCGCGCGCCGCCGCCGAAGCGGCCCCCGAGACCGCGGCCGCCCAGCAGCCTCAGGCCCATGCCGGGGCGCCGGCCCAGCAACCTCACGCCGACGAGCCCGCGTACCTCCCGGACGGGAAGCTGAACGTCCCCTATCTCATGAGGAACGCGGCCCTGCTCATGGCTTCCGGCGAGCTCGGGCTCGCCAAGAACGTCTACAAGGCCATTCTCCAGACCGGCGAACGCACGCCCGAGGCGCTGTTCGGAATCGGCCAGTGCCTCGAAGCCGAAAACAAGCTCGCCGAGGCCCGCAAGCACTACGAAGAGAGCATCGCCTACCTGCCGACGCTCGAAACCTACCGCCGTCTCGGCCTCCTGCTCATGCGCCTGGAGAAGGACCACGAGGCCGCCGAGGTCCTGGGACGCGCGCTGAACCTCAAGGAGATGCCCGTCGAGCTGCGCGCCGAGCTCGAGAAGGCCTGCGGCAACAGCTGGCTACGCGCCAAGAAGTTCGAGCAGGCCGAGCGCCATCTGCGCCGCGCGCTCGAGCTCACCCCGCAGCAGCACTCGGCCGAGATCCGCGGAAACCTCGGATCCCTGCTCCTGAAGCAGGGGCGCACCTCGGAAGCCAAGCGCTGCTTCCAGGAGATGCTCGCCGGCCAGCCGCGCTCGGCTAAAGCGTACATCGGCCTGGCCAGCTGCTACCTCGCCGACGGCGAGAAGCGCCTGGCTCACGACTGCTTCGCGCAATCGCTCCAGATCGACGTCAACAACCCGACGGCCATCTATCACCTGGTGAAGTGCGCCTACGAGATCAAGAGCTACGCGACGGCCGCGCGGCTCGTCGAGGAATACATGCAGGTCGCCCCGGTGAACGCGAGCCTCATGTACAGCCTGGCTGGACTTCAGTTCCACCTGGGCAGGAGAAGCGAAGCCGCCGTCACGGCCCGCAGGATCCTGGAGCTGCAGCCCGGTCATGCCGGCGCGGCCGACCTGCTCCGGACGATCGAGAAGCAGAAGTAGCACGAGAGACAACAGTGAAATTCGTCAGGAGGACGGATGGCAGCTGACATGAAGTGGATTCAAGGTGAAGTCACGGAAGACCCGACCCAGCAGGATGCCGACGTCGAAAGGCTTCTCCGTGGCTTCGTACGCGCGCTGATGGCCGAGCAGAAACCCGCCCAGCCCAACGGCAGCCCCGAGACCCCCGAGAGCAAGAATGCCTGAACCGACCTCGTCCATGCGTGAAGGCCCAGTGAAGCTCCTGGTCATCCAGATGGCCCGCATCGGGGACACCCTGCAGAGCCTCATGGCCCTGCGCGCGGCCAAGCAGCTGTATCCGGAGCTCGAGATCCACTTCATGGCGCGCGACAAGTTCGCCCACGCGGCCAAGCGCGTGCCGTGGATCGAGAAGGTGCACGCCTTCCCGACCGAGCGCGTGCTCGCCCCTCTTCTCAAGGGCGAATCGACCGAGCAGCAGGCCATCGCCGACGTTGCGGGCTGGATGTCGCCTCTCGCGTCCTACGGCTGGGATTTCGTGGTCAACTGGACCTACTCGGAATCATCGAGCTTCGTGACGGCGCTCCTTCCCGCGCGGGTGAAGCTCGGCTTCACGCGCGGCCCCGACATGGAGATGCGCTGCGCGGACGGCTGGAGCCAGTACATCCAGGCCATCGTCCAGGGCGGCGTGCCGCAGAACATCCATCTCACGGACATCCTGACCACCCAGCTCCTGACCGCGCTGCAGATCCACGTCGGCGACCCGGCGAACGAGGGAAACGCTCCGGTCACCTCCAAGAGCTTCTTCTCGCTGAAAGTGGCCGAGCCCTGGCGCACGCACTCGAACCGCTGGATCGGCATCCAGCTGGGCGCCTCCCAGGCGTCGAAGACCTGGCCCGCTGCGCATTGGGCGAAGCTCGCCTCCTACATCCTCCGCCGCCACCCCGAGCACAACATCGTGCTGCTCGGAGGGAAAGAGGACCGCGCGAAGGCCGAGAAGTTCATGTCCTCGCTCGATCTTGAGATCAAGGATCACGCCCGGCTCGTCTCGCTCGTGGGCGAGACCGACTTCGACCTCTGGGCGTCGGTCGTCTCCCGCTGCCAGGGGGTATTCGGCGCGGACACCGCGGCGATCCACCTGGCCAGCGTGCTCGGAACCCGCGTCCTCAACGTCTCGGTCGGCCCCGTCCGCTGGTCCGAGACCGGACCCTACGGAAACGGACATTACGTGATCGCGGGCGACGTCACGCCCGAAGCCTGCTACGCCGCCTGGTCCTACGCCTCGAGCGAATGGTCCCATAGGCGCGGGCAGCTTCTCGAAGCACACGCCGCCTTTCTCGGGCTCGCCGAGCAGATCAAGGGCGCCGAGATCTACCGCTCCAAGATCCGCAACACCAACGATGGCGGAGGGGTCGTGTACGAGTCGCTGATCGGCATGCCTCTTTCCCTCGATCATTGGACCTCGAACGTCCTCGGCCACATCGCTCGCTCCTGGTACTGCGGCTGGGTTCCGCCCCTCGGGCAGGAGCTGACGCGCGAGCAGATGAGCCCCGAGCTCGCCCGGAGGCTCCGCGAGCTCCAGGAGTCGACGCAGGTGCTGATGAAGATCTGCGAGCAGGCCTCGTCGACCGCCACCTGGCTGAGCCGCAAGAGCATTCGCCTGAAGTCGGACAAGCTGATGGAGATCGAGGCGAAGGAAGAGCTCCAGGCCATGGGCGACAAGCTCAAGGACCTGGACCGGTTGACCGAGCGGCTCGCGAAGACGCATCCGCCTCTTCGCGCGTTCTCGCAGATGCTCAAGGTGCTGATGCACAACCTGCGCGCGAAGCAGATCTCCGAGCTCGGCCGCGAGAGCGCCGACTGCTACCGGCAGATCCGCGAAGGCGTCACGATCTTCCGCGACTGGCTCAAGTTCACCCTAGAGCTGATCAAGCCCCGCCCCGTCGCGGTCCCGAAGTCCGATCCAACCCCGCCAATTCCAGAGGTAACGTCATGATGACCGAATCGTCGAAGTTGACCCAATTCAAGCTGAACGGCACCGTGACCGAGCTCCCCTTCGCGCCCACCGGCACCATCCAGGACCTCCTGGACCGCGTGCGCGGGCTGCTCAACACCGACAGCTCGCTCATCTCGACGATCCGGCTGAACGGCCTGGATCTCAACGACGCCGACGAGGCCGAGCTCGGCGCTCTTCCCGTCGAAGAGGCAAAGGATCTCGAGATCTCGACGATGCATCCCCGCGAGATCGCCGAGGACACGCTTCAGTCGCTGATCGTTTTCGCCGCGCAGCTCGAGCAGATGTCGACCGGCGCGGCCGACGACCTCGAGCAGCTTCCGCGCCTCGTGGACGGAGTCGAGACCTTCTCCGAGGCGCTCATGCAGGTGAAGCGCACGCTTCGGATCGGGGTCCTCCAGAAGGTTTCGCTTCTCGAGGCGGATCTCATCTCCGTGATGAGCGATCTCGCCGACGCGACCGTTGCCAAGCAGAACGCGTACTGCTCGCAGCTCCTGCGCGAGCACCTGCCGCTCAACTTCAAGCAGTGGCGCGAGGAGGGGATTCCCGCGCTGATCCGTTCGCGCGACAGCTGATCGGCCCGCTTCCTCGGAAAATCGCCTGTCTACGTCTTAGACAGCTGCAAGGAGGCTGGCACGGATGCCGGCCGATTCCCCGTGATATTCCTTGAGGTTCTGGCGGAACGCGCGTTGCACTTTCCGTCCGCATGAACTCGACGCTGCCCCGGATTCTTGTCGCGCTCGCCCTCGCTTCGCCGCCGGCATTCGCCCAGACGGGAGGCCCCAGGCCCGAGTACTTCGGATTCGCGGGTATCCTGGGCGATCGCGCCTATTTCTGGATCCTCGACGGCGAAGAGCAGAACCTGGTGAACGTCCCTGCCAAGCAGGGCGATGCGACTCATGTCAGCTACAACGGGTACTGCTTCCGGATGACCACCGAAGGCGGACTCAACCATGTCTCGGATGCGAGCCCGCTCGATCCCCGCTGTCTCGATCCCGCGGTCCGGGCGCGCTCCACCCCCGATGCCACCGCGGAGATCGTCGAGACACTCCACGGCTCGCGGTTGATGCGCTCACGCCTGGAGCGCTACTTCTCGAACCACCTCAAGGTTGAATCCCTTCCCATTGGGCTCTGGCTGAAGCTCAACTGCCAAGATGCCCAGGCTCGGAGCTTCGTTCGCGACCTTTCGTGGAACCCTGGCGCCGGCTTCGACCGCATCGATCCGATCCTTTTCGAGAGCCTCAAGCTCGAGAAGTCGAGGCGCCCCTTACCTTCCGACCGCGTGCCGGTCCAGGATTCTTGGCGCGGCACGACCTACACCCGCACCGACGCTTCCTCCATGTTCGAGAAGGCCGCCGGAAGACTGGCCGTCATGCGCTCGCAGCTGGGGTCCGCTCCCTTTCCCGCTGTAGTGCCCCTTCAGATGGAGCTGCTCGAGCTCGAAGCCTCGACCGAGCGGTTCAAGCGCACCCTGGACCGCCATGACCGGCGGAACGCGAGCATCGATCCTGCCGCCTGCGCGAAGCTTCTCGCCGCGGACAAGCAGGTCGATGACCAGATTCTCAAGACGCAAGCCCAGCTTAAGAAAGCCCTCGAAGCGGTGGAGAACGCCCAGAAGGCCCTGAAGGACATCGAGACGTCCCTCCAGCAGTCACGAGTCGCTTCGGACACGCGAAGCGGAAAGACCCATTCCGGGCCCGTCACCGGGCAGGCTGCCCAGCCCGCTCGTCGCTCGCGCTCCGGCAGCTGAGCGGATTGAGCTCTCTCAACTCTCCAAGGGCGGCGCCAGAGGGAGCGTCGCCTGAAAGGTCGCGCCCTCGCCCGGCGCGCTCCGGAGGCTCACGTCGCCGCGATGCGCTTCGACGATCTCCTTCACGATGAAGAGCCCAAGGCCCAGGCCGCTCGACGCTCCCGGGTCGAGGCGCTCGAAACGATCGAAGACACGCCGCTGCTGGTCTTCGGGGATGCCCGGACCTCGGTCGCTGACTTCGAGGATCGCCTGATCGCCGGTCGTGCGGACCGTCACTTCGATCCGCGTGCCGGGCGCGTACTTCGCGGCGTTGGAGAGAAGGTTGGTGACTACCTGCTCGATGCGGCCGCGGTCCGCGTGCAGGCAAATCCCTTCCGCCTTCGAGAACGCCACAGTGTTGCCCGCGCGCGCCAGCTGCTCGCCCAGGCTTTCCAAGGTCTCTTCGACCAGCCCGCCGAGATCGAAACGCTCCGGCCTGAGATCCAGCTTTCCGGACCGGATCCTCGCGATGTCGAGGAGGTCGCCGACGAGGCCGTCGAGGCGCGCGACCTGGCGATCCAAACGCTGCAGATGATCGCGCACGCCGGGAAGCCCGCTCTCCAAAGCCGGATTCGCTCCCAGATTCTGCTGAAGGAACTGGGTCAGCAGCTTGACCGTCGTCATCGGGGTTCTCAGCTCATGCGAGGCGATCGATATGAAGTCCTCGCGCGCCTGCAACGCCTCCGCGGCCTTCCGCGCCAGCCTCCGGTTCTCTCCGATCACCGCCGAGAGAACGAGCCCCGTCACGGTGATGACCGCCATGAAGATCTGGAGCCCGAGCAGGCCTCCTCTCACGCTTCCCTGCCAGAACGGCCCCATGCCCATCGCCGTGTTCGCGATGGCCAGCGTCGCGATCAGGAAGACGGTGAACGTCATCATTCTCTGGCTGAATCGGAGGGAGGCCCAGAGGATGAGGGGAAGGAAGACCGTGCTCGGCCCCACGGGCCCGTGGAGCTCGCGGAACACGAAGCCCCCGGTCAGGATCACGAGCGCCACCAGGGAGGCGATCTCGAAAGGCCGGCCGTCGGGGCCCGACGCGCGCGAGCGCGGCGCCCACGTCAGGATGAGGGGAGCTACGACCAGCGCTCCCAGCGTGTCTCCGACCCACCAGGACGCCCAGACCGCCGCGCGCTCGCCGGCCGGGGCGAGCCCTCCCACGGAGAGGCTGGCCGTGCCGATCGTCGCGCTCACGGTCGAGTTCAGCGCCGCGCCGAAGATGGTGAACGCGACCACGTCGCGCAGCCGCTCGAAAGAGGGCAGGAAGCCCGCGCGCCGCAGAAGTACCGATCCGACGAGCGCCTCGAGCGTGTTGCCAGCGGCGATGCCCATGCAGACGGGAATCGGCGCTCCCTGGGCGAGGTTGGCGAGGAACGCGCCCAGAAAAACTCCGGGCCAGAGCGTGTTTCCGCCCAGAAGCAGGGCGGACAGCGCGATCCCCGAAGGGGCCCAGACCAGCGCGGCGAAGCCCGCGGCGGCGTCGATCGCGAGCCCGAGCCGTGCCGCCGCCAGGTAGGCGAGCACGAGCGCCAGGATCCGGAGAATTGTCGCGTTCGATGGTCCCTTCGTGGCCCCGAGCATGAGCCCTGATGCATATCAGGGCCAAGAGCGATTGGACAGCGATCCTGCCGGCGCCTACGGCGCGACCTTCCGGATCGAGATGTCGAACCGCCCCGTCTTCACGCCCGGCTCCGTCGCGGAGGGCTGGAAGTCGACGACGACGCTCGCCTGCTCCGCGGCCGAGAGATCGTTCAGAATGAGGTCACGCTCGTTCAGCGGATCGCCCTTGAAGTACATCTGCGTGACGAGCTCGCGGTAACCCACGCAGGCCACCTTCACGTGCACGTGCGGGGGCCGCCACCATCCGATGGACGGGTCGGCGGGATACGCGCCCGGGATGATCGTGCGGAAGCTGTACTCCCCGTTCGCGTTCGTCTTCATCTGGCCCCAGTACTGGAAGTCGGGATCGAGGGGAACGGACGTGTTCGGATCGTTCGGATGATTGTAGCGGCCGCTCTCGCAGGCCTGCCAGATCTCCACGAGGGCGCCCGGCACGGGCTTGCAGTTCTGATCCTGCACCACGCCCTCGACGACGACGATCTGCCCCTTCGCGCGGGCGAACCGGCCCGGGATCTTCGTGAGATCGGTATCGCTGTCGAGCGCGTTCAGGCGCTGGTCGCGCGTCGGATAGAAGGGCCCCTGGGTCTGCTTCGGCGTGAGGCCGCAGACACGGGCCAGCGCCGAGCCCGACATGAACATTCCCCCGGCGAAACCCGCGATCGTTCCCAGCATCTGCCTGCGATTGACGTCCAACTTCATGAAACCTCCATGCCCTTTCGGCAAGGGTAGAAGTACAGGCGGGGGCTCGATCAATAAAATAAATTATGATAATTCGCCCTATAGGAGATTGTTATGCTTCCTTCGCCAGCCGAGCTTCAATACTTTCTGGAAATCGCGAACACCCTGAACGTGTCGCGCGCCGCCGAGCGCCTGGGCATCAGCCAGCCAGCGCTCAGCCTGGCCATCAAGCGCCTGGAGGACAACGTCGGCGCGGCGCTCCTGATCCGCGAGCGCACGGGCGTGCAGCTCTCACGCGCGGGGCGCAAGCTGGCCACGCAGGCGCGAGAGCTCCTCGCCGACTGGGACCGGGTCCGGGCGTCCGCGCTCGCTGAGGAGTCGGGGGTCGCGGGGCGCTACACGATCGGCTGCCATGTCTCGGTGGGCCTCTACTCCCTTCCGGGATTCCTGCCCGGGCTCCTCTCGGAGAACCCGCGCCTGGAAGTCCGCCTCGTCCACGACCTCTCGCGCCGGATCACCGAGCAGGTCATCAGCTTCCAGGTCGACTTCGGCATCGTCGTGAACCCGGCCTCGCACCCGGATCTCGTGATCAAGAAGCTCTGCACCGACGAGGTGAAGCTCTGGCATGCCGAAGGCGACAGCTACGGCAAGTCGGTCCTGATCTGCGACCCGGACCTCGCCCAGGCGCAGAGCCTGATCAAGCAGATGGGCCGCAAGGGCCTCGAGTTCGAGCGTACCCTGACGAGCCCGAGCCTCGAGGTGGTGCGTTCGCTCACGGCCGCGGGCTGCGGCGTGGGCATCATCCCGACGCGCGTGGCGAAGCTCGATCCCACGATCAGGGCGCTTCGCGACTCGCCGACGTTCCAGGACGAGATCTGCCTCGTGTACCGCCGGGACGCGCACAAATCCGAAGCGTCGAAACGGATCGTGGCCTCCGTCGCGAAGGCGATCCACTGATCCAGGGCACAGGTCCGGCCGATCCGCTCAGGACTTTCTCTCGAAGTCCGGATTGATGATGTCGAGCTTGTCCTTGAAGCGCTTCTCGAAGCCCACTTCCTTGGGCTCGTAGAACCGCGTGCCGATCAGCTTCTCCGGAAGGTGCGTCTGGCCCGCGCGCTGCTCGCTCTGCGAGTGCGCGTACCTGTAGCCGCTTCCGTAGCCTTCTTTCTTCATGAGGCCCGTGACCGCGTTGCGAAGGTGCATCGGCACGGGAAGCGCCCCGCTCTCGCGCACCTCGGCCATCGCGGCGTTGATGCCCGCGTAGCTCGCGTTGCTCTTCGGCGCGCAAGCGATATAGGTCACGCCCTGGGCCAGGCTGATCCGCGCCTCCGGCATCCCGATGAAATCGACGGCGTCCTTGACCGCGTTCGCGACGACCAGGGCCTGCGGGTCGGCGTTGCCGACGTCCTCGGACGCCAGGATCACGAGCCTGCGCGCGATGAAGAGCGGGTCCTCGCCCCCCTCCAGCATGCGCGCCAGGTAGTAGAGCCCGGCGTGAGGGTCGCTGTCGCGGATGCTCTTGATGAAGGCGGAAATGACGTTGTAGTGCTCCTCGCCCGCCTTGTCGTACGGGATGGGCTGGCGCTGAAGGGCCGACTCGAGCGCGGCCTTGACCGCGTCGACGTCGAGCGCGCCGGAGCTCGCCTCGCCAGCGTAGAGCGCCACGCTCTCGAGCGCGGTGAGCGCGCGCCGGGCGTCGCCTTCGCTCGTCGCCGCGATCCATCGCACCGCCTCGGGCGTGAGTTTCAGGAATCCGCCGAGGCCCCGCTGCGAATCCGCGAGCGCGCGGTCGAGCACGCGGACGATCGCGTCGGCGTCGAGCTGCTCGAGCCGGATCACGCGGGCGCGCGAAAGCAGCGCGGAGTTCAGCTCGAAGGACGGGTTTTCGGTCGTCGCCCCGATCAGCGTGACCGTGCCGTCCTCGACGTGCGGAAGGAGCGCGTCCTGCTGAGCCTTGTTGAAGCGGTGGATCTCGTCGACGAACAGGATCGTCTTGCGCTTGCTGAGCCGGCGGGCCTGCTTCGCTTTCTCGACGGCCTCCTTGATATCCTTCACGCCGGAGAGGACCGCGCTCAGGGACTCGAAGTTCGACTGCGTCTGCTGGGCGATGATCTTCGAAAGCGTGGTCTTTCCGCAGCCGGGCGGACCCCAGAGCACCAGCGAGGGCACGCGATCCGAGAGGATCCACTGCCGCAGGGGCTTGCCGGGACCCAGCACCTTCTCCTGACCGACGAAATCGTCAAGCGTGCGCGGGCGCATCCGGTGGGCGAGCGGGCCCGTTCCGGGGCCTGAGGCCTCGGTCTCGCGTTCCGCGTGCTCGAATAGATCGCCCATTTCAGCCATGACAGAGGTTCGCTTTTAGCATAATTTCAAAGCTCTTCGAGAAGAGGCCCGATTGAAACTTCGCAGCTTCAAAATCAGACGCGTCGGCTTCGTCATCAAGCACCATAATCCAGAAGCGGCCGCCTTGGCGTGCGACCTGGGACGTTATCTTCTCCATGAAGGCCTCTCCGTAGCCTTTGCAAAAGAGGCGACCTCCTCGGCGAAGGCACTTGCGAGGCAGGTGCAGGGTGACCGGCCCGCGATCGCGAAATCCAGGATCGCTCTGGTGGAAAAGGCCCGCCTCCCGGAAGTCTGCGAGCTCATTGTCGTTTTGGGCGGCGACGGGACGTTCCTGAGCATCGCCCGCCTCATGAAGGCGCGAAGCGTCCCCATCCTGGGCGTGAACATGGGGCAGCTGGGGTTCCTGACCGAGATCAAGCGTACGGAAGCCTACTCCGTGCTGAAAAGCATCGTGGATGGCAAGAAGCCGCGCATCAGCGAAAGAAGGCTCCTCGAAGTCACGCTCAAGCGGAAAAACCGGGTGATTTTCAGTGGTCCCGTCGTGAACGACGCCGTGATCTCGAAGGGCGCCA
Source organism: uncultured Bacteriovoracaceae bacterium (assembly GCA_964478745.1). Lineage (GTDB taxonomy): Bacteria > Bdellovibrionota > UBA1018 > UBA1018 > UBA1018 > CAYZKI01. The sequence goes on along the minus strand of CAYZKI010000013.1, from coordinate 8,992 downwards.
TCGCGCGCATCATCGGCCTCGAGGTCGGGGTAGGCGGCAAATGGGCCCACAACGTCCGAGCCGACGGCCTGATCGTGAGCACACCGACCGGCTCGACGGCCTACTCCCTCGCCGCGGGCGGCCCGATCCTCGAACCCGATCTTCCGGGGGTGATCCTGACTCCGATCTGCCCTCATAGCCTAACGCAGCGCCCCCTTGTTCTCTCCGACCAGGCGGAGGTCCAGATTCGCCTGCATCATCGGCCAGGCCACGTGCTCCTGACCCTCGACGGCCAGGATGCCATTTCCCTGAACGAGGACGATCTGATTACGGTGCGGTGCTTCAAGCGCCACGCTCTCAAGTTGATTTCCTCTCCGACGCGCGATTACTTTAGTCTGCTTCGGGAGAAGCTGAAATTCGGGATGCGCGATTAGCGCTCCCAGGGCTTCATTTGGGCGGGAGTATTTATGCTTGAGACCCTCAAGATCCGGAATATCGCGATCATCGACGAGGCGGAGATCCGCTTCACCTCCGGCCTGAACATCCTCTCGGGTGAAACGGGCGCCGGCAAGTCCATCATCCTGGACGCGATCTCGCTCATTCTCGGAAGCCGCGCGAACACGGAGCTCATCCGCGCGGGCGCGGAAGAGGCGTCCGTCGAGGGTTTCTTCGATCTTTCCGACATCAAATGGGTCCGTGCGCGTCTGGAGAAGCTCGGCCTCGACTCCGACTGCGACGAGCTCCTCATCAAGCGCACGGTTCACCGCGGCGGCAAGCATCGCATCCACGTGAATGGCGAGCTCGCCACGCTGACCATGCTGCAGGAGCTTTGCGCGGGCCTGGTCGACCTGTGCAGCCAGCACGAGCACCAGTCGCTGATCCGTCCTTCCGTCCAGCTCGAGCTCCTCGACCGCTACGGAGGGCTCACGGACCAAGCGCGAAGCGTGAGCGAGGCCTTTCACAAGGCGCGCGCACTCGCCGGCGAGCGCGACGAGCTCCAGGCCGCCGAGAACGGGCGCGCCCAGCGCGCCGACTTCCTCCGCTTCCAGATCGCCGAGCTCAGCGAGGCCCGGCTCGAGCCGGGCGAGGACGCGAAGCTCCAGGCCGAGAAACAGCTTCTGCAGTCGGGCGAACAGCGCGTGACGCTTGCCGACGCCGCGGCCCGCGCCCTCGAGGACGACGAGGACGGCGTGATGGCCGGCCTCAGGGGCGCGATCGCCAAGCTCCGCCAGCTCAGGCAGCTCGACGAGCGCGCCGGCGGGGTGCTCGATACCCTCGAGCGCGCCAACGCCGAAGTGGAGGAAGCCTCGCTTTCGCTCAGCCGTTATCTCGGCAACGTCGACCTCGATCCCGAGCGCATGGCCGAGGTCCAGGAACGCCTTTCGCTCATTGCCGATCTGCGCCGCAAGTACGGCGCCTCGGTCGAGGCGATGCTCGAGACGCTGGGCAAGCTGGAAGCCGAGCTCGCCGGCATCGAGCATTCGGGGGAACGGCTCGAGAAGCTCGGAGAGGAGCTCAAGGAAGCCGAAGCCGCCCTGCTCAAGATCGGAAAGAAGCTCTCGCAAGCGCGCAAGAAGGTCTCCGAGACCCTCGCCGACTCGGTCACGGGCGAGCTGAAGGACCTCCGCATGTCGGGCGCCAAGTTCAGCATCGAGCTCTCGAGCTCGACGGACCTGTCCGCCTGGAACGCGAGCGGCGGGGATCAGATCCAGTTCGTGGTGCAGACCAACCCCGGCGAGCCGGCCCGGCCCCTCGGCAAAATCGCCTCGGGCGGCGAGCTTTCGCGCCTGATGCTCGCCATACGGCGCGTGATCGCCGACCGCGGCGGCATCGGCGTCTACCTTTTCGACGAGATCGACGCGGGCATCGGCGGCCAGACGGCCTTCCAGGTCGGAAAGAAGCTCAAGTC
>CAYZKI010000013.1:0-7094 GCA_964478745.1 uncultured Bacteriovoracaceae bacterium | reverse complement strand
CGAGCGGCTCGAGCGCGCGGCAGCGGAGCACCAGGTGATCTGCATCACGCATCTTCCCCAGGTGGCGTCCTTCGCCGACCAGCACCTGGTCGTGCAGAAGTCCACGCAGGGAAAGCGGACGAAGACGGAGATCGTCGAGCTGTCGAAGACGCAACGCCGCGAGGAGCTGGCGCGGATGCTCGGCGGGCCGCAGCTGACGAAAAAGAGCCTCGAGAACGCCGCCGAGCTCTTGGAGCTTGCGCGATAGAAGGCTTTTGAGCCACAAAGCTGCACAGAGCCTCTCTTCGCGGATCTTCCAGGATTGAACAACACCAAGCGAATCCAACTCTCGAATCAGCTCGCCATCGCTTTCGCGATCGTCATGTCGCTCTGGGCGATGATCGTGCTCGCCGTCGAGCGGCAATGGACGATCCCGCTCTGGGACGCGGCGATCGCCGCCTGCATCACCCTCGTTCCGATCCTGAACGAGCGCGGCTACACCCGGGTCGCGCGCAACTGGCTCGTGCTCTGCGTGAACGGGACGCTCTTTCTCTTCCCGGCGCTCTTCGGCGAGGCGTCCGGCACGCACTACTGCTTCCTGCCGGCCACGGTCCTCCCCTTCGCGCTCTTCTCGACGCGCGAGAAGGGCTCGCTCTCGTTCGGAGTCCTCCTTCCGATGGCGCTGTTCGCGCTGATCGTCGGCTCCGACTTCCGCCTCTTTCCCAGGTATGCCGAGCTTCCCCCGGGAACCTGGGTGTTCTGGCTGACGGTGGCCTGCGCCTTCCTGATCTCGGTGCTTTCGATCTATCTCTTCGCACGCGCCAGCGAGCGCGCCGAGGAGGAGCTCCGGCTGAGCGAGCAGAAGTACAGCCAGATCGTCGAGCTCGCGCAGGAAGGCATCTGGGTCATCGATTCGCAGGGCGTGACCACCTACTCGAACCCCGCGCTCGCCCAGATGCTGGGCTACCCGGCCGCGGAGCTGATCGGAAAGAGCGTCTTCGACTTCGTGGAGGAGTCGTCGATGAGCAACGCGCGCGAAGGGCTCGAGCGGAGGACCCGCGGCCACACGGAAAGGCTCGATTTCCCGTTGCGGAGGAAGGACGGCCGCGTGATCGACACTCTCGTCTCGGCCAGCCCCGTAAAGGGCGCCGACGGAAGCGTCGTGGGAGCCGTGGCGCTCGTGATGGACGTCAGCGAGACGCGGGCCAAGGAGCGCCTGATCGAGGAGCAACGGGCGAAGATGATCGCCGCGGCGAAGCTCTCCTCTCTCGGCGAGATGGCGGGCGGGATCGGCCACGAGATCAACAACCCCCTCACCGCTCTCAACATCAAGATCGCGCTCCTCGAGCGGAAATTCGGTGAATCGCTCAACGACGACGTCAGGCGGATATTGAAGGACATGCTGGAGGTCATCGACCGGATCGCCGCCATCATCTCCGGCCTGAAGTCGTTCTCCCGCGAGGACGACGGGAGCCCCATGCAACCCGTTCCGGTGAGCAAGCTGATCGAGGACACGCTCTCCTTCTGCAGGCAGCGCTTCCGCGCGCAGGGCGTGACGCTCGAGGTGACCCCCGTGTCGGAAGACCTCGAGATCCTCGCCCGCCCCGTCCAGATCTCTCAGGTCCTGCTGAACCTGCTCAACAACGCCTTCGACGCGGTTCACGGCACGCCGGTGAGGATCATCTCCATCGACGTGGCCGCGCGGGACGGGGGCGCCGAGGTCTCGGTGGCCGACTCCGGGCCGGGCATACGCAAGGACGCGCTCGACAAGATCTTCCATCCCTTCTTCACGACGAAGCCCGTGGGACAGGGAACCGGGCTCGGGCTCAGTATTTCCAGGGGAATCGTGGAAGCCCACCGCGGAGAGCTGACGCACTCTGTCAGCAAATGGGGCGGCGCCTGCTTCACGATTCGGCTTCCCGGCCCAAAACGGCGTGATAGCACTTGAGGCATGACGCTTCAGTCCTGTGTGGGGATTTGGGTGGCCGTTTTCGGCTTCCTTGCGGCGTCCGCGCGCGCGGACTCGCCGTATTCGAGTTACATGGCTTCGCTCGTCAGCGGATGCCCGACCTTCGGCACATCGAGCACGAACGCGCTCGGCCTGGTCGGGCGCTCGCGGCAGCTCATCGAGGAGCTGATGAATGACCCGAACTGCTCGGGGCTTTCCACCTCGATCAACAGCCTCGACCTGCTTCGTGACGAGATCACCCGCCTGAACGCGCCCAACTCGCGCGCGGCGATGATCCTGGAGAAGCAGTCCGCGGTCGAGTCCCTCTCCTTCCTAGCGACCACCCTGGAAGGCGCGACGAGCCCGGCCGACAAGGCCACGCTCGATCTCGTCGTGCAGAACCTCGCCACGGCCCGAGTTGACCTGGCCGTGCTGACGGCCCAGGACCCGTCGAACAGCTATCTGAAGTCGTTGAAGCGCTACGGAACGCTTCCGAACGTGGTGTCCGCGCTCGACACGATCGGCAACCAGCTCCCGATGATGGAGATGTGCGCGGCCAAGAGGCCGAATCTCTTCGCCGACGTCGTCGGGACGCTGCTCCCGACGGTTGCCTCGGTCGGCTCGCCCGCCTTCGGGGTGGCCGCCACGTCGGCCGGAAAGCTGCTGACGTCGCTCGCGCGCTACATTTCGCTCAAGCAGTACACGAGCCGGATCAAGGAGCTGCAGGAAATCGAGAAGTCCGCGGCCATCCACTGCGCGATCGAGTCGATCCAGTTCGCGCGCTGCACGGCCGACGACGGAATCCGCCTGATCGACTGGATCACGCAGAACCCGCCGCACGCGCCGAAGTCTTCCGAATGGCGGGGCTATCACCTGCTCGTCGCCGAGATGCCCGGGCTCTCCAAATGGATCCAGAAGCTCGAGACCGGCATGGAGCCCCAGACCGCGGAAGACGCGAGCTACAACAAGGACAACTGGAACATCCAGTCGTTCTTCTACATCACGCGCGGCGAGATCATGGGCAAGCTGGGCGAGCTGAAGCGCGAGATCGCCGACGCCGGCATCCGCGACCAGCGCAAGCTCGGCATCGAGCTGCTCAAGTACGCGGTCTACCGCATGCTCGCGGAGCACACGATGACGCCGCCCAAGATCAACGTCTTCACGCGCGCCATCCTCCCGATCGACATGCCGACGTTCCTCGTCGGGAAGACGCACGCCGACTTCGGCTTCAATCCGGGAACATCCAACTCGAGCGCCGAATCCCTGATCATGGCCATCGAGGCGAAGGTATCGATCCTGCCCGACGACCTCGTGTCCGTGATCGAGCGCAACTTCTTCCGTATCATCGACGGGAGCACCGGCGCCGAGGCGGAGCTGAAGAACCTGCTTTCCCGCCGGAGAGTGGCTGACGCCGACAACCTGCTCTTCGAGGCCACGAAGCCCCAGGTCAGCAGCACTCCTCCGTATCTCGTCCTGCACGGGCTCCGCGGCTGGCTCCAGGACTTCTCGGCGAGAACGGACCTGCTGCTCGCGGCGTACAAGGGATACCCCGACGAGAATCTCCGCGTGGAGCAGGCGGTGAACTTCGGCGACCGCACCCGCGACTCCGTGAACGAGATCATCCGGCAGGTGGATGACCTTCTTACTCCCTCGAACACCCGCGTCCAGCTGATCGCCGGGCACCTGAACGTCATCAGCAGCAGCGACCGCTACCTGGTGGACCGCCTGAGCAACGCCGTCCAGGTCCAGCTCGTCGGCAGGCTGCGCTCCTCGAGGAAACCATCGGACATCGAGGACATCGTCTCCTCGTCGAAGCTCGAGCTCATCGACAAGCTCACTCGCTACAGCCCGCGCGGCGAGACGATCGACGCCGCCGACGACCTCCATCAGGCACGCTCGATCCACGTGCAGCACCTCGCCTCTTTCTGGAAATTCTTCGAGAAGGACGCGCGCAAGGCCCTCGAGCGCGAGAGCGACCCGCGCGTGGCGGCCCTGATGTGCGCGCGGATGCTCGCCGTACCGAGCCTGGACAAGAAGATCCTCAAGCTGTGCGCCGGGCGCGAGCTCAAGTCGGACTGGTGGAAGAGCGCGCCGAACGACTGGAAGCCGAAGCTCAACCTGCGCTTCGACGACTGGGCCTTCCAGCCGCCGGAAAAACGCGCGTGCGCCTACCGCGACTACCGCCGCAACAACTATCTCTACGAGGTCGTGAGGCCTTAGTCAGGGCAGCTTCTCGCGCTGGATCTTCGGCTCGCCGGGGCCCCACGTCAGGAAGGATCCGTGGGCGCGCGGGTAACCGACGTTCACGTACTGGCCGCTCCGGCCGGCGATCGTGAAATCCATCTCGTCGAGGTCGTGGCAGTGGCCCGCGACCACGAAGTCGTAGCCGGCGGCAAGGCGCTCCGCGGCCGCGCTCCGGTAGACCCGCCTGAGCCTTTCCATGTTCTCGATCGAGAGGCCCGAGGCGAGGATGGGCTTCGTCGCGCGGCTCTGCCTGCTGTGGGCGTTTCCGTACCAGTCGAGCCAGCGCCCCGGGACGACGCGCACGATGCCCTTCATGACCGGGCTCCGGTAGAACACGCGAAGCGCCCGGTAACCGTAGTCGCTCCGGTCGAAGGTGTCTCCGTGGGAGATGAAGAACTTCCTGCCGCCCAGCTCGAGCGAGACGTCCTGCGAGTGCACCTGCACGCCCGGGATCCGGCCGAATGCCCCGCGCACGAGGAAGTCGTGATTGCCTTCGATGTAGTGAACCCGCACGCCGCGCGAGCCCGCGTCGCGGAGCGCGGCGACGAACTCGTGATAACGCTCCAGGAACACCCGCTTGTTCCCGACGAAAAGGTCAAAAACGTCGCCCGCCAGCACGAGCGTGTCCCCCGGGGACGCGCGCTCGCGGATCAGCTTGAGCAGCGACGCGTAGAGCGGGTCGTGCGGGCCATGGATGTGGAGGTCGGAGATGACCAGAAGGCGCATCCCTTCTGGCTTAGCAAGTCTCAAAGTTTCTGATCAAGGATTTTCCCGCGAGGGTGCTCGGACACCTTCGCGGCTTCGCGCAGGCGGAGGAACTCGTCGCCGGTGAGCTGGCGGATCACGTTTCCGCGCTCGTCCTGAAGCGTAACGCGAAGGCCCGGGCCCTGGCCGCTCACTTCGGCCTGAAGGCCGTTCTTCGCGGCCTGAGCGTCGGCGCGGAAATCGTCGACCGCCTTGCGCACTTCCTCGAAAGTGGCCTGGTGCTCGTCCTGCTGGCCCTGCTGTTGTCCGGGGTTCGACCCGCCCTGCTGCTGTTGCTGATGCGGGTGCTCCTGCCGCTCGCGCTTCCCGCGAACAGTGTCGATGAATCGCTTTGCTTCCGAGATCGCGGAAATCTTCACGACACGAGCCTCCAATCCTCTGATCGGAATCGCGGGGCGAGGACTTGAAGGATCGGTCTCGCCGGGGCTCAGCTCGAGCCTATTGCCCGTAAGCGGCCCGGATCTTCTGGATATCCCCCGCGCTGAGCCCGTCGCTCGTGGGATTCAGCGGCGCCAGCGGATTGGCGCCTTTCGCGCGCAAGGTCTGGAGGCCCGGCCGGGCGAAGGTATCGGCGCGGTAGAGCAGAGTCGACTGGAGGTCGAAAGGCACGTCCCGGTACGTGGCCATCCAGCGCTCGGGAGCCACGTAGAACTGCTCCTCGTAGCCAGGCTCGATGTTGTCCCAAAGGATCTCGACGTACAGGTCGCGGTCGGTGCGCGAGTGCTCGTGGACGAAGCCGAGCGCGTGCATGAGCTCGTGGACGATCTCGCCCGAGCCGCAACCTTCGGAGAGCCTGACCGGCTGCGCGCCCCCGATCCGTCCCAGGTACGAGTAGCAGTGCTCGCTTCCGACCTCGAAGACCAGCGAATCGCGCTGGCCCGAGAACGGAACGAACCGGATCGGCGTGGCCGCATGGAAGAGCTCGATCGCGGCCTTCACGCGCTCGGGCCTCGGTAGGGCGGGATCGATCGAGTAAGGGATCTCGCGCGAGGCCCAGAGCTGAGGGACGGGCGCTTCCGCGCGGCCCGATCTCGGCGCATCGCTCTGGACGGCTTTCCCGAGCAGCAGATCGCCGTACGCGACGGCGAAGCCGTCGGCGTTCGTCTTGAAATCCACCCAGTCGCGCGGCGGAGTCCGCAGGTCGCGGGCCTGCGATCGAGGCGGAAGGCTCGGCACGGGCTGGGGCTTCAGCTCGAGCGGCCTCCCCTCGCGAGCCGGCTCGGAAGCGGCACGCGCCGGCATGGCCGGGATTCCGGAGGCCTCGGGGTCGGGCAGGCCCCGAGCGGGCACGTCGGGGACACGCGGGCCGCCCGGCGATTCCGCGGCCGGACCCGCCGGCGGCGCGAAGAGCCGGCCCATGAGCCAGGCGCCCAGGCCGCTGGCCAGGATGAAGATGACGACGAGCTTCGCCGCGCGATTCACGCGCCAAGCGTAGCAAATGGCGCCACCGAAAAAAAGAAAACCCCCGGGAGCTCGGCACTCCCGGGGGTGGGCTTAAGTGAGCTCGAACGCACGATCGCGGTCGGGCTCATCCGGAAACATGGCGCCTTCGCGGCGCCATGAGACGCACTCGGGTAGTTACAGGAGCTTGAGCGCGTTCTGCGGGGCCATGTTGGCTTGCGCAAGAACGGCCATGCCCGCGGACTGGAGGATGTTGCCGCGAACGAGCTCCGAGGTCTCCATCGCGATGTCCGTATCGGCGATTCGCGACCTCGCGTTCGTGAGGTTCTCCTTCGCGATGCCGATGTTGTTCACCGTCGCGTGAAGCTTGTTCTGCGTGGCGCCCAGACGGGCGCGCGCCGCGAACACCTGGCTCATGGCCGCGTCGATCGAGTCGAGCGACTCGCGGGCGTCGTCGATCGTCTCGTAGTTGAGACCGTCGACTCCGAGCGTTCCCGCCGTCACATCGTTCTCCGCGGCGTTGAAAAGGATGCGGTCCGCCTCGTCGTTGCGGATGCCGACCTGGAACTCGAGCTCGGATTTCTCCGCCTGGCCGTTCAGGAGAGGCGTGCCGTTGAAGGTCGTCACGTTCGCGATGCGATCCACTTCCGCGATCAGGCTCGCGGCTTCCTGATGGATGAAGCCGCGTTCCACGTCGCCGACGGTGTCGGAGGCCGCCTGGATGGCCAGCTCGCGAAGACGGATCATGATGTTGCCG